>NZ_JAYSBZ010000001.1:0-109654 GCF_041915145.1 Aquabacterium sp.
GCCAACGCCACGCCGTATCTGCAAGCCTTCGGGCACACCGTGCTGGCCTGGATCTGGCTGGAGCAAGCCGTGGCGGCGTCGCAAGGCGAGCCGACGGCGCTCAAGCAGGGCAAGTTGTCGGCGGCGCGTTATTTCTTTCGCTACGAGCTGCCTAAGATCGAGCCCTGGCTGGCGGTGGTGTCCACCCGCGACGACACCTGCCTGAACATGTCGCCAGATTGGTTCTGAGCAGAAGAGCCACGTTGCTGCAACCGGCGACGACATCCATCAACTGACCAAAAAAACACCTACATGATTCGCCATATCGTGATCTGGTCCATGCACCAGCCAACAGACGCTCCGCGCTTCAAGGCGCTGCTCGAAACCTGCGCCGGCATCGTGCCCGGCATCATCGAGTTCGACGTGGGCATTCGCACCGACGGGCTCGAAGCCAATGCCGACGTGGTGCTGGTGTCCACCTTCGAGAGCCAGGCCGTGCTCGACGCCTACCAGGTGCACCCGCATCACAAAGGGGTGCTCGGCCAACTCGGCCCGCTGCGCAGCGCGCGGCATGTGGTGGACTATTTCGTGGACAACGTCGGCGCCTGCATCCAAGGATCTTGCTCATGAATCTCGCAGCGAACGTGCTGATCGGTCTGGTCGCGGCCTTGCACGCCTACTTTCTGGTGCTTGAAATGTTCTTGTGGGACAAGCCCGCCGGCCGCAAGGCCTTTGGCTTGAAGCAGGACTTCGCGACCGCAACCAAGGTGCTCGCCGCCAACCAGGGCTTGTACAACGGCTTTCTGGCCGCCGGCCTGGTGTGGGGGTTGCTGCAGGGCGATGCCGGGCGGCCCGACAAGGTTTTCTTTCTGGGCTGCGTGATCGTGGCCGGGGTGTTCGGTGCCGCCACGGCCAGCCGCAAGATTCTGTTCATTCAGGCGCTGCCGGCCGCGGCGGCGCTGGCGGCCGTGTTGCTGGCCTGAGCCGCGACTAGCGAATCTGGCGGGTCTGGTCGTCCACCCACGCCTGCAGCCGTGTCCAGGCGGCTTCCAGGCGCTCGCGTCCGGCGGCCGAGAGCGCGGCGCCCAACTCGAAGCCATCCGCCACCACGGCCAGCAATTCGGCCGGGGGCGGCGTGGCCCGCATGTGCGCCCGAAACAGTCCGAGCAGATCGGTCGGGCTCACGCGGTGACTCGTCACCACCGGAGCGAGCGCCGGCTCGAGCGTGATCAGCGAGACCGGCTCGGCGCCTTGTGCGGCCGCGTCGAGAAACAAGGCAGCCTGACGCCCGACCAGATCGAGCACGTGCTCCACCACCAATTGCTGCTCCGCGATCACCTCGACCTGCGCTTGCGCCGGCCAGCCTCGCCGCGCCAGCTCGGCTTGCAGCCGCTCGCCCAGCAGCGGGCCGATGGCGTCGTCGCCCCGGCTGGGGTTGCCAATGGCGAAGACGACGATGGGCGCAATGCCCGAGGCCGTGGGGGCGGTCATTCGACGGCGGGGCGTTCGATGCGACCGTCTTCGTGCTTGAACAGCAGGTCGAGCGGGCGCTCGTGCTCGTCTACCAGCTCGACTCGCAGCGGCATCTTGCCCACGGCGTGCGTGGCGCACGACAGACAGGGGTCGTAGGCGCGAATGGCCACCTCGATGCGGTTGAGCAGACCTTCAGTCAGCTCGCGGCCATCGAAATACTGGGCCGCCACACTGCGCACGGCCTCGTTCATCGCGTGGTTGTTGTGCGTGGTCGAGACGATCAGGTTGGCGTGGCTGATGAGGTCGTTTTCACCGATGCGGTAGTGGTGAATCAGCGTGCCGCGTGGCGCCTCGATGATGCCCACGCCTTCGCGTAGCGGCTCGCCGGAGGCCATCAGATCGGTGCCGGTGATGTCGGGGTCGTGCAGCAGGCGCTCAATGCTCTCGGCGCAGTGCAGCATGTCGATCATGCGGGCCCAGTGCTGGGCGAGCGACGCGCCCACCGGCTTGCCGCCGCCCCAGGCGACGAAGGCCTGCCGGGCGGCTTCGGCGCGCGGGGTGTCGAAAAAGCTGGCGTTGTTGACGCGCGCCAGCGGCCCGACGCGATACCAGCCGTGCTCGGGGCCCAGCGCGCGCAGGTGCGGGAACTTCATGTACGTCCACGGCTTGACTTCTTCGACGATCAGCGACGCGTAGCTCGCGTTGGCTTCGTGGTCGAACACGATCTGCCCGTTGGCGTCTTTCACGCGCAGCCCGCCGTCATACAAGTCGCCCGCGCCGTCCGGGCGCACCAGCGACATGAAGAGCGACGGGAAGTTGGCGAACGCCCCTTGCTCGTCGATCTTGGCCAGAAATACGTCGCGGGCCAGGTCGAGCGCGGCGGCGCACCAGTCGATGATCTGGCCGATCTCGGCACGCAGCGCATCGCGGTCGGCCACGCTGAGCGCGCGGTTGAAGCCACCGGGCACCGAGCCCGTGCCGTGCACGCGCTTGCCGGTGAGGGTGCGGATCACCTCTTGCCCGTACTTGCGGATCTTGATGCCCTGCAGGCCCAGCTCGCGGTGGTCTTGCAGCACGCCGACGATGTTGCGGTGGGGCACGGCATCGTCAAACCCGAACAGCAGGTCGGGCGAGGCGAGGTGGAAGAAATGCAGCGCGTTCGACTGCAGCACCTGCGCCACGTGCAGCAGGCGGCGCAGCTTTTCGGCGGTGGGCGTGATGCGGTTGGAGCCGATGACGAACGGGTCGCACGCCTTGCTGGCCGCCAGCAGGTGGCTGACGGGGCAGATGCCGCACAGGCGCTGCACGAGCGTCGGCACCTCCCAGTAGGGCCGGCCCTGGATGAAGCGCTCGAAGCCGCGAAACTCGACGATGTGCAGGCGCGCCTGCTTCACGCGGCGCTGGGCATCGAGCAGCAGGGTGACCTTGCCGTGGCCTTCGACCCGGCTCACGGGCTCGATCACCACGCGCTGCAGGCCGTCGGTGGAGGCTGCGGTTTCGAGATGCTGGTTCATGGCGGGGTCAGTCAAAGTGCCGGGCCTCGCGCGGCAGCGTGGCGGCGCGGTGTTCGAGTTGGGCCACGATCAGCTCGCGGAACGCGGCAGCGGGTGGCGGGCAGCCGGCCAGCGTCACGTCGATGGCCACCACCTCGTGCAGCGGCAGCACGTTCTTGAGCAATGGCGGCAACTCGGGGTCGCAGGGCACCTGCGGGTTGAGCAGGTCGGCGCCCAGGTAGGCCTCGTGGACCAGCTCGGCCACCGGGATGCCGTTGCGCAGCGCGGGCACGCCGCCGTACATCGCGCAGGCGCCCACGGCCACCAGCAGCGTGCAGCGGGCGCGGAATTCGCGCAGCACCTCGACGTTCTCGCGGTTGCACACGCCGCCTTCGATGAGGCCGATGTCCACGTGCTCGCTGCAATGTTTGATGTCGGTGAGCGGGCTGCGGTCGAACTCGATGTGCTCGATCAAATCGGCCAGGGCCTCGTCCACATCGAGGAAGGACATGTGGCAGCCGAAGCAGCCGGCCAGCGAGCAGGTGGCGATGCGGAGTTTCGGGTGCGCCATGGTCAAGTCTCGTGCGGCTGCTCGCCAATATCGGCGTGGTCAAAGGCGCGCTGGCCGATGGGCGTCTTGAAGCCCACGCGCTTGACCATCAGGGCGCCCACCGGGCAGACCGACATGGCGCGGTCGGTGGCGGCGATGGCGCTGTCTTTCAACTGGCCGCTCGGGCTGTTGATGATGAGCTCGGTCTGGAGGCCGCGTCCGGCCATGGCGAACACGCTCTTGCCATCGACGTCGCGGCTGGCGCGCACGCACAACTCGCACAGCACGCAGCGGCTGCGGTCCAGAAAGACGTCGGGGTGCGAGGCATCGACCTCATGCCGCGGGTAGACGTGCACGAAGTGCGTGTCCTGCATGCCGAAGTGGTAGCCCAGTGCCTGCAGGTGGCAGTCGCCGCTCTTTTCGCAGAACGGGCAGTGGTGGTTGCCTTCAACGAACAGCATCTGGATGAGCCGTTTGCGCTCGGCGTTCAGCTCGGGTGTTTCAGACTCGACCACCAGCCCCGCGCTGGCCGGCCAGGTGCACGAGGCGGCATGCCGCCCGTTGATCTTGACGCTGCAGACCTTGCAGCTGCCGATGGGCGAGAAGTCAGGGTGGTGGCACAGGTGCGGCACGTAGACGCCCGCTGCCTGCGCCGCCTGCATCACGGTCTGACCGGGCTCGAAGGGCACCGCGCGGCCATCGAGCGTGAAGGTGGGGCGGGTGGCGTCGCTCATTGGATCGCTCGTTGCATCGTTCATGAGATGGCTTTCATGTCGACCACGGCGGCGTCGAGGTCGAAGGCCTGGGCATCGTCCACCAGACGGCGCTGCACTTGATCGGGGAAGTGCGCCAGCACGTCGAGCAGCGGGTTGGCGGCAGTCTGGCCCAGGCCGCAGTGGCTCATGGCGTGCATCAGATGGCCGGTTTCGAGCAGGCGGTCTACATCGCGCTGGCTGGCGTGGCCGCGCACCAGGCGGTCGGCGGTTTCGACCAACTGGCCGCAGCCCACGCGGCAGGGCGTGCAGAAACCGCACGATTCATTGGCGAAGAAGTGCGTGTACTGACGCGCCACGTCGAGCAGGTCGCGGCTGGTGTTGAACACCGTGAAGGCGCCGCCGGTGGGCAGGTCTTCGAAGCTGATCTGGCGCTGCAACTGGCTGGCGTCGATCAGCTTGCCCGAGGGGCCGCCGACGAGCACGGCTTGCACGTCCGCCTGGGTTGCATCCACGCCAGCCCAGTCCAGCACCTGCGCCACGGTCACGCCCCAGGGCACCTCGTAGAGACCGGGCCGGGCCACGTCGCCCGAGACGCTCAAGATGCGCGTGCCACGCGAGTGCTCGGTGCCGTGCTGCGCGAACCACTCGGCGCCGTGCAGGGCGATCTGCGCCACTTGCACGAAGGTCTCGACGTTGTTGTTGACGGTGGGCTGGTTGAGATAACCGCGATCGACCGGGAAGGGCGGGCGCGAGCGGGGGATGCCGCGTTTGCCTTCGACCGACTCGATCAGCGCGGTTTCTTCGCCGCACACGTAAGCGCCCGCGCCGAGGTGGATCTCGATGTCGAAGGCCTGGCCGCTGCTCAACACGTTGTCTCCCAGCAATTGGGCGGCGCGGCGCGCGGCCAGCACGGCTTGCAGCGCGGGCTCGATGAAGGCGTACTCGCCACGCAGATACAAGAAGCCTTGCGCGGCGCCCACCGTAAGCGCGGCGATGGTCATGCCTTCGAACACCTCGTGCGCCCAGTGCATCAGCAGCATGCGGTCTTTGAAGGTTCCGGGCTCGCCTTCGTCGGCATTGCAGGTGATGGCACGCGGGCCGGGGGCGTTGCGACAGGCCTGCCATTTCTGCCAGGTGGCAAAGCCGGCGCCGCCACGGCCACGCAGGCCTGCATCGCGCAAGGTCTGCAGCATCGTTTCGGGGCCACCAGTCAAAGCCGCGCGCAAGGCGGCTCCCGGCGCGATGGGGTGGCTCAGCGTGGCCCCGGTGCGCCAGATCGGGTTGTGGATGGCAAACCAGTCGGCGGGCCATTGCGCCAGCGGCACGTCGGCGTCGATGAGTTGCGCCATCTGGCGAGCCCGCTCGGGCGTCAGGCGGGTGAGGGGCTGGCCGTTGACGAGCCCTGCCGGCCCCTGGTCGCACAGCCCGGTGCACGAGGTGCGGTGCAGCGACACGCGGCCATCGGCGCGCGTCTGGCCTTCTTGCACGCCGAGCGACTGGCACAGCGCCTCGATCACGGCCTCGTTGCCCTGCATGCGGTCGGTGGGGCTGTCGCTGATGTAGATCGTGAACGCGCCGCGCGGCTCGAAACTGAGGAAGTGATAGAAGCTCACCACGCTGCGCACGGCGGTCAGCGGCAAGGCCCAGGCTTGGGCGATGGTGCTGATGGCGGCGGGTGGCACGTGACCATGCTCTTGCTGCACCTGCCGCAGCACTTGCAGCAGCGAGCGGGGGCCGGCCTGGTAGAGCGGCAGCAGACGCTCGACCCATGCTTGCACGGTTGCATCGCTTGGCGCGTCGGGTTGGAGCGGGCTGACAAGAGTGGGCGGCGAGACGGTCATCGGCTAATCGGGCGGGCGAGACGGCAGCCGTGGCGGGCTGGGATCAGGCTGAGCCAAAGGGCACGCCGCGTCGTTGCGCCATGGCCTGCCCGAGTTGCGTCAGCTCGTCGGGTGTCAACATGGCTTCGCCGGGGTCGTACACCTCGCGCTCTTCCAGCTCGATATGTTGCGCGTAGAGCGCGACGAATTCGTGAACCTGAGCAGGCTGGTAGGCCGTGGCGTCGCCCTCGGTCAGCTGCAGCAGCGCCACGCGCAGGGCGGCCCAGGCCTGCTCCATGCGGCGGTGGTCGCGCTCCAGCTGTTCGATGCCGGCCAGCACGCCCGCGTAGCCCGGGGCGGCGGTGTGGGCGCGCAGCAGCGGAAAGAGGTTGTCTTCTTCGTCGGCATGGTGGTGCACGCCGGCGATGTCGAAGTAGCGCAGCACGGCCTGGGCGGCCTGGCGGGCCTGTTCGTCCGCGCCGTGTTGAGCCAGGTGTGCTTCCAGTCGTTGCAGCGTCTTGCACTGGCGTTGAATGCGTTCGTGGCAGGCGCGCAGCACGGCCAGTGGCTGGTCGAACCCCGCCGCGGGGCTGCTGTTGAGAAGGCTGTTCATGCAACGCAGCATAGCGAACCCGGTGCCTCGCCGGTTTGATGAGCCTCGTGGCGGGGCGGATACCGGGGCGGTTACATAAAACCTCCCCGCGCGGCCGGCATCCCCGTATACTGTACATAAATACAGTATCTGTGCGGCGCCTCGCATGAATGCCTTCACCACCATCCAACGCACCCTGGTTCAACAAGCCTTGACGCAACTGCCTCACGAGGTCGCTTCAGCCTTGTGGCGAGGCGATCAATTGCAGGCCGGGCATGCCGCAGGCTCGGCCGTCGTGTGCTCGAGCGGGTTTGCCGCGCTCGACGCCGAGCTGCCGGGCGGTGGCTGGCCCACACGGGTCGTCACCGAGATTCTGCAGCCGCACGACAGCTGGCTCGAATGGCGCCTGTTGCTGCCGGCCTTGCAGCGCTGCGTGGCTCACCATCAGATCAGACGCGGTCGCCCGCTGATCCTGTTGGGGCCGCCGTGGCCGCCGCATCTGCCGGGGTTGGTGCAGGCCGGGCTCGACGCGCGTGACGTGATCTGGGTGCGCAGCCAGGGGCCGCGCTTGCTGTGGGCGGCCGAGCAGGTGATCAAGGCCGAAGGCGCCGGCGCGGTGCTGGCCTGGTTGCCACACGCGCGGCCCGACCATCTGCGGCGTTTGCAAACGATGGCGCAGGCCTGCTCGGCGCCGGTGTTCGTGTTTCGCCCGGCCAGCGCGCAAGCCGAATCGTCGGCCGCACCGTTGCGGGTGTTGCTGAGCCTGGGGCAGGCAGCGGGGCCGGCGGCCTTGCAGGTGCAGATCCTCAAGCGGCGCGGGCCCACGCATGCCGAGCCATTGGCGCTCACGGCCTGGCCCTTGGGTCTGGCGGATCTGGTGCGTTTGCCATCCGTGTCCGCAGAACTCGCTGCACCTGACGGCGTGGCGTCGGTTGGCGGCAGTCGGCGCCCGGTCGAAAAGGTGTCGGCTCAACCTCCAGCGGTGCCTGCTCATGCTGTGGCTGTCGATCTTTCCATGGTCAGCTGACGAGGTCGCTGCAGGGGGCGGTGGAGCGGCGCGTGAGGCCGACCTGGCCACACGCTGTCTGCCGCTGGCCTGGTGGGCCTTGCAATTCACGCCGCGGGTGGCTTGCGTCGAGGGGGCGGTGCTGCTGGAGGTCGCCGCCAGCCTGCGCCTGTTCGGCGGGGCAAATGCCTTGCGCCACACCCTGCTGCATCAGCGCGAGCGCGGTTGGGCGCCAGCGTTCGAGGCGCTGGCCTGGGCGCCTACTGGCTTGGCGGCGCTGGCCTGGTCGCGCCACATCCGGGCGCAGTCGGCCGTGCGAGGAGAGGGTGCCGCGCAGCCTGCCCCGGTGTGCGACGACGCAACCGAGCGGCCCCTGGCTGATCAACTCGATGCGCTGCCCTTGCACACGCTCAGTGCCGTCGCGGCGCACCGCCCGATGCTGGAGCGGCTGGGCTGCCGAACCCTGGGCGAGGTGCGACGCTTGCCGCGAGCCGGGCTGGCCCGGCGTTTTGGCAGCGAACTCTTGCAGGCGCTCGACCAAGCCTATGGCCTGCAGCCCGAGGCCTACACCTGGGTGACCTTGCCCGACGTGTTTGATGAGCGGCTCGAATTGCCCTGGCGGGTCGACTCGGCCCCGGCCCTGATGACGGGGGCCGACGTGTTGCTGCGCCGCTTGCAAGCCTGGCTGATGGCCCGCCATGCCGGTGTGCGCGCCGTGGTGCTGCGCTGGCAGCACGACTTTGGCGCCCGGTCCGCCGGGGCCGGGGGCGAGTTGACGGTGCGTACGGCGCAGCCGGCTCAGCAGGTCGATCACCTGGCGCGGCTGCTCGCCGAGCATCTGGCGCAGACCACCTTGCTCGCGCCGGTCGGCGAGCTGGCCTTGCAGGCGGTCGACATCGAGCCTTTGCCGCCCAGCGTCTGGTCACTCTTGCCGCCCGACGTTTCGGCCTGGTCCGCCACCGACGAGGCCGGCGCCCGGGCCTGGCAAACCGTGGCCGAGCGGCTCAGCGTGCGGCTGGGGGCGGCGCAGGTGCTGCGCCCCATGCTGCAAGACGACCACCGCCCCGGCCACCTGCAGCGCTGGGAGCCGGTCTGCGCCGAGCAGTTGGCTGGCGTGACCGCGCCGATGCGGGTAGCCGAGCCTCGTGCCCCTTACGGACCGCACTGCCCGGCTGACCACACACCGCAGCCGTGCTGGCTGCTCGACGAGCCGCAACCCCTGAGCGTGCATCAAGACCGGCCGCACTACCAAGGCCCGCTGCGCTTGCTGGCCGGGCCGCACCGGGTTGAGAGCGGCTGGTGGGACGTGGCCGAATCGGGCGGCGCTCCCGGTGCTTTGGGCGCTTCGGGTGGCAGCATGGCGCGCGACTACTTCGTGGCCGCGTCCCCCCGGGCCGGGCTGCTGTGGATCTTTCGCAGCCACGCCTGCGGCTGGTTCTTGCACGGCATCTATGGCTGATGACATCACCCCAGCGGGCTTGCCGGGCTACGCCGAGCTGCACTGCCTGTCGAGCTTCAGCTTCCAGCGCGGGGCTTCGCAGCCGGCCGAGTTGGTGGAGCGCGCGGCCGAGCTCGGCTACGAGGCCATCGCGATCACCGACGAATGCTCGCTGGCCGGCGTGGTGCGGGCGCATGCCCGGCTCAAACAGCTGAAGGCCGAGCGAGACCAGGCCCGGGCGGCCCGGCACGACCCGACCGGCTACGCCGCCGATACCGGCCGGGCTCCGGTTGCCGAGGCCGGGGGCCCGGCCTTGCCACGTCTCATCGTGGGCAGCGAATTCGTGATCGACCTGTCGGCGGTGCTGGACGAGGAAGGCGACGCGGACGATGCCGGTGACCGCGCCGGACCGAATGTCTTCAACGATTGGCGTCTCGTGCTGCTGGCGCGCAACCGCGCCGGCTATGCGCAGCTCAGTCGTCTCATCACCCAACTTCGGCGGCAGGGCGAGAAGGGCCGCTATCGCCTGACTGCAGAACACATTGCTCAGGCTGAGTCCTTGCCCGATTGCGCCGCGCTGCTGGTGCCGGCGCGGGCCGCGTCTGACGAGGCGCTGCAACGCGGCGTGGCCTGGGCGCGCTCGCTCTTTGGCGGGCGCTTGTGGCTGGCGGTCGAGCAATTGCTGTCCCTGGACGACGCGGCTTGGTTGCGGCGGCTGCGGCTCGTCAGCCGGCACCTGGGCGTGCCCCTGGTGGCGGCCGGCGACGTGCAGATGCACCTGCGCTCGCGCAAGCCCTTGCACGACGTGCTCACTGCGATCCGTCTCGGGCGCCCGGTGTCGGTGTGCGGCCGTGCCTTGCAGCCGCACGCCGAGCGGCACCTGCGTTCGCGCCTGCGGCTGGCTCGGCTCTACCCCCCCGACTTGCTTGCCGCCACGCTCGACGTAGCCCGGTCATGCCAGTTCAGCCTGGATGAGCTGCGCTACGAATATCCCGATGAGGTCGTGCCGCCGGGTCACAGCGCCGGCTCGTATCTGCGGCAGGTGACAACCGAGGGCTTGCAGCGGCGCTATCCCCTTGGTGTGCCACCGACGGTGGTGCGGCAAGTCGAGCATGAGTTGAGCCTGATTGCCGAGCTCGGTTTCGAAAAATACTTCCTCACCGTCTACGACATCGTCCGCTTTGCGCGCGACGAGGCCGGCATCCTCTGCCAGGGGCGCGGCTCGGCGGCCAACTCGGCCGTGTGCTACTGCCTGGGCATCACCGAGGTCGACCCGTCATGCAGCAACCTGCTGTTCGAGCGCTTCATCAGCCGCGAGCGCAACGAGCCGCCCGACATCGATGTCGATTTCGAGCACCAGCGTCGCGAAGAGGTGATCCAGTACCTCTACAACAAATACGGCCGCGACCGCACCGCGCTGGCCGCCACCGTCATCACCTACCGCACCCGCAGCGCCGTGCGCGACGTGGGCAAGGCGCTGGGTTTCGGGCTGGACGTGGTCGATGCCATGGCCAAGAGCCACCAGTGGTGGGAAAGCCGCGAGGCGCTGGCCGAGCGTTGCGCGGAGCTGGGGCTCGACCCCGACGACCCGCGCGTCCAGCATTGGCTGGCCCTGACCGGGCAGATCATCGGCTTCCCGCGCCACCTCAGTCAGCACGTGGGCGGTTTCGTCATCGCCAAGGGCCTGCTCAGCGAACTGGTGCCGATCGAGAACGCGGCCATGCCCGAACGCACCGTGATCCAGTGGGACAAGGACGACCTCGAATCGCTGTGCCTGATGAAGGTCGACGTGCTGGCCCTGGGCATGCTCAGCGCCATCCGGCGCGCGCTCGACCTGATCGGCCAGCGGCGCGGTCAAGCGTTTCGCATGCAGGACGTGCCGCGCGAAGACCCGGCCACCTACGCCATGATCTGCCGCGCCGACACCATCGGCGTCTTCCAGATCGAAAGCCGCGCGCAGATGAGCATGCTGCCCCGCCTGCAGCCGCGGGCGTTTTATGACCTCGTGGTGCAGGTTGCCATCGTGCGGCCCGGGCCCATCGAGGGCGGCATGGTTCACCCCTATCTGCAAAGCCGCGAGGCGCAACGGCGCGACCCGGGCTGGCAGCCGCGCTACCCCCGGGTACTGCGCCGCGCGCTCTGCCGCACGCTGGGCGTGCCGATCTTTCAAGAGCAGGTGATGCAGATCGTGATCGACGGCGCGGGCTTCACGCCCGGCGAGGCCGACCAGTTGCGCCGCGCCATGGCCGCCTGGAAGCGCAAGGGCGGGCTCGGCCCGTTCGAGCATCGCATCGTCGAAGGGCTGGCCTTGAGCACGGGCGATCGCGTTTTTGCCGAGAACATTTTCAAAATGATCAAAGGTTTCGGCGAGTACGGCTTCCCGGAGTCGCACGCCGCCAGCTTTGCGTGGCTGGCCTACGTGAGCGCGTGGCTCAAGCGACACGAACCAGCGGCCTTTCTGGCGGGGCTGCTCAACTCGCTGCCGATGGGCTTTTATTCGGCCAGCCAACTGGTGCAGGACGCCCGGCGCCACGGCGTCGAGGTGCGGCCGGTCGATGTGTCGCACAGCCACGAGCACAGCAGCCTGGAAGAAAACCTCGGCGACGAGTCGGGCACGCCTGGGGCGCAGCCCGCGGTGCGCCTGGGGCTGGACCACATCGCCGGCTTGGGCGCGGCGGCCTCGGCGCGCATCGTGGCCGCGCGCCGTGAGCGGGCTTTCGACGGCACCGATGATCTGGCCCGCCGCGCCCGGCTCGATGCCGCCACGCTGCGCACGCTGGCCGCTGCCGATGCGCTGGCCAGCCTCGCGGGGCACCGTCGCCAGCAGGTCTGGCAGGCGGCGGCCTGGCAGGCGCCACCGGCCTTGCTGCACGAGGCGCCGGTGCACGAGGCGGGTTTGTTGCTGCCCCCCGCGCCCGAGGGCGAGGAGATCGTTTTCGAC
Source organism: Aquabacterium sp. (assembly GCF_041915145.1). Taxonomy (GTDB): domain Bacteria; phylum Pseudomonadota; class Gammaproteobacteria; order Burkholderiales; family Burkholderiaceae_C; genus Aquabacterium. The sequence goes on from NZ_JAYSBZ010000001.1 coordinate 12,009, forward strand.
GTGGCCGCCACCCGCCTCACGCTGCGGCGCCATCCGCTCGCCTTGCTGCGCCCGCGTCTGGCGCGGCATCGCCTGCAGCCGGCCGAGGTGCTGCACACCTATCCGAATGGTCGCCTGGCCCGCGCCTGCGGCATCGTCACCATGCGCCAGCAGCCCCAAACGGCCAAGGGCACGATCTTTCTGTCGCTCGAAGACGAAACCGGCTCGGTCAACGTGATCGTCTGGCCCTCGCTGCGCGATCGGCAGCGCTCGGTGCTGTTGCAGGCGCGGTTGATGGCGGTGTTCGGCATCTGGCAAAGCCAGGGCGGGGTGAGCCATCTGGTGGCCCGGCATTTGGTTGATTTGAGCTCAGCGCTGGGCCGGCTGGGCACGAGTAGCCGGGACTTTCGCTAAGCGGCTCGGCCACTCGAAACAAGCTCAGCGCATGTTTTCGTTGCACTTCGAGAGCCGGGGCACATGCACACGGCAGACGATGCCCTTGGGTTCGTTGCCGAGCCACTCCACCACGCCGCCGAGTTGCTTGACGCGCTTGCGCACGCCCCCCAGGCCCAGGCCGTGCGGCCAGTTCTCGGGCGTGCTGCCATTGCCGTTGTCCGCCACGCTCAGGTTCAACTGGTCGTTGAACAGCGCGATATCCACCGCCACCCGGCTGGCGCGGGCGTGGGCAATGGTGTTGCTGACCAGCTCGCGCAAGATGCGCGTCATGGCCGACCACTGCACCATCGTCAGCTCGATGTCCTGATCGAACTCGAGGTGCCATTGCAGGTCGCAATGCGCCAACGCCAGGCGCTGGCTCAGGTCGGCCTTCCACTCGCCGGCGGCGTCAGACAGCCGATGGTTCTGCGCCGCCAGGCCGCGGGTGAGCGTCTTCAGGTCTTGCAGCGTGTGCCGGATGTAGTCTTCGATGTCCGGGTTGGGAGCCTGGTACATCAGCGTCAGCAACCGTGCGCCGATGTCGTCGTGCAAATCCTGGGCGATGCGGGTGCGCTCTTCGCTGCGGCCTTGCTCGACGGCCCGGTCGAACGCGACGGCGCGGTGCAATTGCTCGACGATGCGGTCGGTGAGGCGGGCGTCCTCGGAGGTGAACAGATGCTGCCCCTTGCGGGCGTGCCTCACCAGCAGCGAACGGATGTTGGCTTCGCCCGGCTGCATCTCGCCCAGCAACGGAACCGGCACCACCAGCCCCGCGCCGTTGCTGACGACACGCGAGCTCAAGACGGCATCGCGCAACTGCACCACCTCCAGCGGCTCGAACAACTCGCGCAACAGCCGCGTCACCAAGGCGGGCGAGCGCTGCGGCTTGGCTTCGAGCTCGCGGGCCATGCGGTACAGCCGCTCGAACAGCCGCTCCATCGTCAACTTGCTGTTGCCCAGCAAGTGGCTCAGGATCCATTGCCGCGCCACCAGGTAGACCCCCAGCGACAAGAACAAGGACAGCGTCATCGAGGTGAACGGGCCCAGCGAGAACACCGCCACGAACAGCAAGTCGAGCGACGTGGCGACCGTGCTGGTGGCAGCCAGCAGCGAGAACTCCCGCAGGATCTGCTGCGAGCGCGACAGATACGGCACCAGCAGCAGCAGCGAGGCCAGAAAGACGTACCAGATCATCGAGCCGATCGACGCAACGTTGACGCGCAAGTCGGGTCGATTGAGCGACGCGGCCAGGGCGCAGGTCAGCAGCAGCCACGACCCCAGTGTGATGATGCCGAAGCGCCGCAGCACCAGCCGAAAGGGGTGGGGCGCCCGGCGATTGGCGAGAGAAATCAGCAGCAGTGCGGCCGCGCCCAACGCCGCGCAGCCGACCTGCACCCACCACCAGGCATGCGGCACGAGCCGTACATAGCAGGCCCAGGCGATTGCCAGCGCCGCCAGCCAGCCCAGCGCTGACCACAGGCGATGCATCGGTGCGCGTGTCGGGTGCATCGCGGCAATTTGCAACATGGCGGCGGCTGTGACGAGGTCGAAGCAGCCGCGCGCAACCCAGTCCCAAGACGGAAACGCCCGAGGCATGGCGACACCCAGGCTGGCTTCCAGCGCAATGAACAACAGATTTCCGCATTGAGCCAGCGCCATCAGCGCATAAGCCAGATTCACCGCGCCCGGCCCCGCGAGGATCACCACCATCGCAACCAGATACAGCACCAGCGCCAGCGAACACAGCACCCAGTACACCAGCGGCAGGTCGGCCAGGCCACGAGCAGCGGGCGTTACGCGAACCTGCGAGCCGTCGGTGAATTTCAGCGTGAGACCGGTCTCGCTGCCGCCAGCGGCAAACGGTCGCGACAGGGCTGCACGGGCCCGGTAGTAGCGCTCGCGCTGCAGGTCGTCGTCGATCCAGCGTGACGAGCGCTCGAAGATCACTGAATCGACCGGGATGATGTGGCCGCCGGCGCCGATCACTTCTTCGACGGTGCGCCCCTCGAATGGTCGCAGCGCGAGGTTGTCGGTGGCGCCGACCTGGATGCGTCCTTCGTGCGACAACACCCAATGGGCATGCAGATGAGTCTGCCGGGTCAGCCAGAGAGTCTGGCCGAACAGCCCCAGGCACCCCGCCAACACGGCGACCACCAGCAGGCGCAACCGCCAGCCGATCCAGCGCGGCAGGTGCGCGCCGTCTTTCAGGATGTCGTCGAGCGAGCGGGGCGTCGGCTCGGCGTCGCGCGCGTCGCTCGCCCGAGCTTGCGGTGCGCCGGTGGTGCCCGAGTCGGGGCAGGTGGCGGACGCCATCTTGACGGGCCCCGCCCGATCCTCAGACCAGGCCTTGCTTGCTGGCCAGCACGGCGGCTTCGGCGCGGCTGGATACGTTGAGCTTCTTGTAGATCGACTTGATGTGATCGTTCACCGTGAACCACTTGATGCCCATCAGGTTGGCGATCTCCTTGATCGTGAACCCCTTGCTCAAGTAGGTCAGCACCTCGTTCTCGCGCGGGGTGAGGCGTTCGTGATCGGGAGCCTGGCGCTCGATGGGCGCGGGGCGGCTGTGCTGAAAGTCGGGAGCCTGGTAGCCCGATGTCTGGAACCCGGAGTTCTGGAAGCCACGCTCGCCATGCGCCGGGTCGCCTTGCCGAAAATGCGTCAGCAGACGCCGCGCAATGGCTGGCGACAACGGGGGTTGCCCACGCACGATCTTCTGCAGCTCTTCAACGAGCACCTCGAAGCGGTCTTCCTTGAGCAAATAGCCATCGGCACCGCACTGCAGCGCCGGAAAGAGATGCTCGTCGTCCGAATACAGCGTGGTCACGATGCGCGTGGCAGGGTAGGCGGCCAGCTCGCTCAGCAATTCGAGACCGCTGCCGTCGGGTAGCTCGAGATCGACCAGCACGAGCTTGAAACCGTCGGGCGTGGCCGAGGCGCGCTGACCGGCTCGATGCCCCAACAGATGGCGCGCTGCTTCGAGATCGCCGGCCTCGACGATGCCGGAGACATCGCTGAAGCTCTCACGAACCACTCGGCTCAAAAAGCCCCGCGCCACCGGGTTGTCTTCGACGATAAGTACTTTGACGCCCATAGGTCGCTTGCCTTGCCGCGATCGGATGGGCCGAAGCGCATCGATGCAGCCACGAAAATGATAGAGATTTGTTCGATGGTTACAGCTGCGAGCGATTATCCACGTTCGCTTCTGCATAACCAGCGATGCGCCTCGCCGTGGCGGACGGCCCGCTCATGCAGGGGGTGTGCCGATGCAATGCCATTGCATCCGCATACGACGACCGACGGATGAGGGGACTGCCTACAATGCACGCCATGCGTATCCTGGTTGCCAACGATGACGGCTATCTGGCCCCTGGCCTGCAAGCGCTGGTGCGCGCCTGCGAAGGCTTGGGCGAGATCGATGTTTTTGCACCCGAGCAGAATGCCAGCGGCACATCGAACTCGCTCACGCTCAACCGACCACTGAGTCTGTACACGGCGGCCAACGGCTTCCGCTACATCAATGGCACGCCTTCCGACTCGGTTCACCTCGCGCTCACGGGTCTCCTGCCTGTCAAGCCCGATCTGGTGGTGTCCGGCATCAACAACGGGGCCAACATGGGCGACGACACGGTGTATTCGGGCACCGTGGCCGCCGCCATGGAAGGCTATCTGTTTGGCGTGTCCGCGATCGCGTTTTCCTTGACCGAGAAGGGGTGGCCGCATCTCGATGAGGCTGCCGCCGTGGCGCGGCGCGTGATCCAGCAAGCCATCGAACGTCCACCGACCGCGGGGCCTTGGCTGCTCAACGTGAACATCCCGGCGCGCGTTGGTGTCAGTCGGGCTCCTTGGGTCGTGACGCGTCTGGGGCGCCGGCATGCCAGCGAGCCGGTGATCGCGCAGACCAATCCGCGCGGCGAGCCCATCTACTGGATCGGCGCGGCCGGCGATGCCCGCGAAGCCGGAGAAGGCACCGATTTCCATGCCGTGGCGCAAGGCCATGTCTCCATCACTCCGCTGCAGGTCGACTTGACGCACCACGCTGCGTTGCCCGCTATGCGGCAATGGGCGTCCGGCGCCTGAGCCACAACAGTCCGGCATGAGCAGCCAAGATTCCCCCAAGGGCCGACGCGGCGGGCAATTTCCGCTGCGGCTCGATCAGGTGTCGGCGCCCGCGGCGCGTCGACTGGTCGATCCGGATCAGGTCGTGCCGCCAGGGGTGGTTGGCCGCAAGGCAGCTCCGGTTGGCGCGGCAGCCTCATCCAGACTCGTGACGCCTCCGGCGCATCAGCCCATGCTGCGGCCGCAAAGGCCGGTATCCGAAGCTGCCCGCGATCAGCGGCTGGTGCACAGCCCGTCTGGTCTGGGGCTCGACTCGGCCGGCGTGCGTCGTCGCATGGTCGAGCGATTGCAGCAAGGCGGCGTGCAAGATCCTCGCGTGCTGATGGCCATGGACGCGGTGGAACGTCACGCCTTTGTCGATACGGCGCTGGCTGGCCAGGCATACGAAGACACCAGCCTGCCGATCGGGTTGGGGCAGACCATCTCGAAGCCGTCGTCGGTTGCGCGCATGATCGAGCTGCTCTGCCAGCGCCCGAACGCGGCGGCCGAATCGCCGACTCCGCTTGGGCGGGTGCTCGAAATCGGCACCGGCTGTGGTTATCAGGCCGCAGTGCTGGCTCGTTTGGCCAAGCAGGTCATTTCGATCGAGCGGCTGAAGCCCTTGCATGAGAAGGCCCGTCACCACTTGCGAGCGCTGCACGCACACAATCTGCGACTGGTGTACGGTGATGGCATGCTGGGGCATGGGCCAAATGCGCCTTACGACTGCATCATCGCGGCGGCGGGCGGGCAAAACCTGCCGCAGTCCTGGCTCGACCAACTGGCTCCCTGCGGACGCTTGGTCGCGCCGATCGAAGATGCCCGCGGTGGCGGGCAAAGCCTGTTGATCGTCGATCGATTGGTCAGCGGGGAGTTGGTGCACAGCACCCAGGAAGCGGTACATTTCGTCCCCCTAAAATCTGGAGTCGTCTGAAACGCGCTGAAGCTGTCCGAGCGCGAGTTCGGCGTTCCATTCGCTGCTCAAGCAGCCGAAGTCATTCATGAACATGCAACTAGTTTCACGCCCCTCGTACTCTGCGCTTGTCTGCCGCACCACGGTTTGGGGCTCGACGCTTGCGCTGCTGATGCTGGCTGGTTGTGCCACGCGCACGCATCAGGCACCCGTCGAAGACCGAGGCGGCGCCTCGTCGTCTGAGGCCAGTTCCAGTGCAGCGGCCAAGCCGCTGCCGGGCACCGAGAACGCCGGCAAGCCGGGCTACTACACGGTGAAGCAGGGCGACACGCTCATCCGCATCAGCCTGGAGTCGGGGCAGAACTGGCGCGACCTCGTCAAGTGGAACAATCTTGATAACCCGAACCTCATCGAGGTGGGGCAGGTGCTGCGCGTGGCGCCGCCCGGCGTCGAGGCGCCTTCCGCCGTGGCCGCCAAACCGGTTGCCACGGCAAAGGTGGATGCGCGGCCGTTGGAGAGCAAGCCACTGCCCCCGGCTTCCGCGACCTCGACACCCGCGCCGGCGGCGGTTGCGTCTTCCGGTACTTCGGCGGCGTCCGGCGCCGCAGCCAAGGATGGAGACGACGACATCGCCTGGGCTTGGCCGGCCGGCGGTTCGGTGGTCGGTGCGTTCGATGACGTGCGCCACAAAGGAATCTCGGTGGGCGGCAAGGCCGGTGACCCGGTCGTGGCTGCCGCAGATGGTCGCGTGGTCTATGCCGGATCGGGCTTGCGCGGCTACGGCAATCTCATCATCATCAAGCACAACGCGACGTATCTCAGTGCCTATGCTCACAACCAGGTCTTGCTGGTCAAGGAAGACCAGGCCGTTCGTCGCGGCCAGAAGATTGCCGAGATGGGTTCGACCGAGGCAGACCGGGTCGAACTGCACTTCGAGATCCGGCGCCAGGGGCGGCCGATCGATCCCATGAAACTGTTGCCGGCCAAGTAGCCGGGATCGCGTCGGGAGATTCATCATGGCCAGAAAAAGCTTGACTCCCGATGCAACGTCCAACCGAGCCGCGCAGATCGATCAAAGCGGCGCGCCGCGGACGGTGAGTCTCGATGACCCCGGCTCGGCGAGTTCGGCGCTTGACGCCCTGGATGGCGAGGCTCTCGACACCCTTCAGCTGTATTTGCGCGAAATTCGCCGCGTCGAATTGCTCGCCCCGGACGAAGAATTTGCCACCGCCGTGCGGGTTCAGGCCGGCGACTTCCAGGCGCGGCAGCTCATGATCGAGCGCAACCTCCGACTGGTGGTGAGCATCGCTCGACACTACCTGGGGCGAGGGCTGGCGCTGGTTGACCTGATCGAAGAAGGCAACCTGGGCCTCATGCACGCCATCGTCAAATTCGAGCCCGGTCGCGGGTTTCGCTTCTCGACCTACGCATCGTGGTGGATCAGGCAAGCCATCGACCGGGCCATTTCGCATCAGGCGCGCCTGATCCGACTGCCGGTGCACGTGGTGCGGGAGCTCAATCAGGTGTTGCGCGCCCTGCGCACTCTGGAGGCCAATGCAGCCTTTGAAGGCCAGCCAGGTGGCGTGCCGATCGAGTGGGTGGCGCAATCGGTGGGCATGAGCGTGCAGCACGTCTCCGGCCTGCTGAAATTCGCCGAGTGGCCGACTTCGCTCGACGAGCCCCTCGAACGCGACAGCGTTGAAACTTTCCTGGATCTCGTCGCCGATACGCAGGCGCAAGACCCGGCGGGCGTGACGTTGCATCACGAGCTGGAGCGGCATCTCGTGCTGGGGCTGGGTGAGCTGAGCGAGCGAGAACGCGAAGTCGTGGCCGGTCGCTTCGGACTCGACGAGCGGGAGCCCGAGACGCTGGAGATCCTGGCCGAGCGGCTGGGCTTGACTCGCGAGCGCATTCGCCAGATCCAGCAAGAAGCGCTGCACAAGCTCAAGCGGCGCATGCTCAACCAAGGCATCGATCGCGATTCGGTGTTTTGATAGCCGGCATGGTCGCTGGGTGGGGCGGCCCGACCTGAGACAATTCGGCCATGAGTTCCGAACAGTTCGCCCATCCTTCAAACGCTTCCCCCATCGACTCATCGTCTGCCGCGTTCAACGAGCCGAGTGCTGCCGTCGTCAACAAGATCCCCGTTGATTCGCAAGCATGGTTGACCGTCGAGTCGCTCGATCTTGAGGCGCAGGGCGTGGCCCACCGCGCAGACGGCAAGGTTGTTTTCATTGACGGTGCCTTGCCAGGCGAGCAAGTGCGGGTGCATGTCAACCGCAAAAAGAACAACTGGGAGCAGGCCACCATGACCGAGCGTCTGCGCGACAGCTCGCAGCGTGTGGTGCCGGGGTGCCGCTATTTCGGCCTGTGCGGCGGCTGCGCCATGCAGCACTTCCATGCGGCCGCGCAGCTCGCGGTGAAGCAGCGCACGCTCGAAGACAACCTCTGGCACCTCGGCAAGGTCAAGCCCGAGATGGTGTTGCGCCCCATCGAAGGGCCGTCCTGGGGCTATCGTTTCCGGGCACGCCTGTCGGTGCGCTATGTGCCCAAGAAGGGCAAGGTGCTGATCGGCTTCCATGAACGCAAGTCTCGCTACGTGGCGGACATGGAAAGCTGCGAGATCCTGCCCAGGCACGTGTCTGGCCTGATGATGCCCTTGCGCGATCTGATCGCCGGCATGGACCAACGCGACCGCCTGCCGCAAATCGAGTTGGCCATCGGCGAAGACGTGACCGCGCTGGTGCTGCGTCATTTGGAGCCCTTGTCGGCCCCCGATCTGCAGCGCTTGCGCGCCTTTGGCCAGGCCCACGCCGTTCAGTGGTGGCTGCAGCCCAAGGGGCCCGACACCGTGCATCGGCTCGACGATGGCCCCGACCTGTTGCGTTACACCTTGCCCGAGTTCGGCGTCACCATGCCGTTCAAGCCCACCGATTTCACCCAGGTCAACCACCAGATCAACCGCGTGATGGTGTCGCGCGCCTTGAGTCTGCTCGACGTGCAGCCGCACGAGCGCGTGATCGACTGGTTCTGCGGCCTGGGCAATTTCACCTTGCCATTGGCCACCAAGGCCCGCGAGGTGCTGGGCATCGAAGGCAGCGAGGCGCTGGTGGCGCGCTCGCGGGAAAACGCGGCCTTCAACCAGTTGCAGGACAAGACCCGCTTCGAGGCGCGCAATCTGTTCGAGATGGAGGCCGCCGATCTTGTGTGCTACGGCGTGGCGGCCAAATGGTTGGTCGATCCGCCGCGCGAAGGGGCCTTCGCCTTGGTGAAGGCATTGGCTGACGTGCACCAGAATGCGTCGAGCTGGCCTGACTACACCCCTCCTCGGCGCATCGTCTACGTGAGCTGCAACCCCGCTACGCTGGCGCGCGACGCAGGTCTGCTGGTTCATCAAGCCGGCTATCGATGCGTGGCGGCCGGGGTCATCAACATGTTCCCGCACACGGCGCACGTCGAGAGCATCGGGGTGTTCGAGCGGGACGCCGTTTGATCCGATTGGGGCTGCTCTGCAAGGAAAAAGCCGAGGTGAGTGCCTCGGCTTTTTTGTTGGTTGGCGAGATCAAGCCTCGATCAGACGAATGGTCCAGAAGTCGTCGGACAGTCCTTCCTCGGTCAAGTAGGCGTAGGGCATGTAGAAGTAGCCCTTGTCCTGGTTCTTCGCCCCCCAGGAGTTGCGCACGATGAAGACCTGTTTTGCGTCGTCATAGCCAACGGCCAACACCGCGTGGCCTCCCAGCAATTGGTCTTTTGGACCAGGCAGCAGCACCGTGTTGAGCGGCTTGCCGTCGGCGCCATACAAGTTCTCGTACACCGAGAAGCCGAACACGAACGGGTAGCCCTCGGCCAGCACGCCCCGGAAAGCATTCAGTGTGCGCGGCAAGCGCTGGTACGAAATGGCCTGGTATTTGGCGGCCTCGGTGTAGGCGGCAGCAGACGGTTTTTGTGCCGGCTTGGCACCCGTGGGCCAGGGGCCGCCGTCCGACAGGGCGGGGGTGTCGTCATAGGCCCAAAGTGATTCGGGAGGCACGCCCAGCTTGGCTACTTGCTTGATGCCGTCGCGAATCTGTGCGCCAGAATCGGTCGTGATCGATCCTTCGACCGCCCGCTCGTTGTAATAGACGAACAAGCGAGACGGCACGAAGTCCGGCTTTTGCTTGTTCTTGCTGCGATCGAATTGAATGGCTGCTGCGATTGCGTTGGCGGTGCAACTGCCGATGCGCCCCTGATCGTAGACCGGCGGAAGTTTTGCTCGCAAATCGACCTTGGCTGGCAGTTTCTTCAGGACGGCCGGAATGGCGGCGTAGATGTGGTCGCGATGATCGGGGATGTCGGGGGTCCAGCCGAATCGGGCGATCTGACGCTGTGTCGACGCCTTCGGTGTCGTCTTCTTTGCCTTGCGGGTCACGGCCTTCTTGGCCGGGGTCTTGTTGCCTGCAGCTGCCATGGTCTTGCGCTCCTGTGTCGATGCGTGATTGATGACCGTTGCAGCGTAGACCGGCCCCGCAAGCACAGCAAGACGGCACCCCTAGGTTGTCAGAAACAAGCGACCCCGCCAGGCAAGCGCACAGGCGGGGTCGATGAGGGGGCTGCGGCAAAGGCGCCGGCAGACTGTTCAGTCCAGGCTCTACAGCACCTCGGAGGCAAAGTCTGCCAAGCGTGAGCGCTCCCCGCGCGCCAGCGTCACATGTCCGCTGTGCGGCCAACCCTTGAACCGGTCGACCGCATAGGTCAGCCCCGAGCTCCCTTCTGTGAGGTAGGGTGTATCGATCTGCGCCAAGTTGCCCAGGCAAACGATCTTGGTGCCCGGCCCAGCCCGTGTGATCAGCGTCTTCATCTGCTTGGGCGTGAGGTTCTGCGCCTCGTCGATCAGCACGAATTTGTTCAAGAAGGTGCGGCCCCGCATGAAGTTCATGCTCTTGATCTTCACCTTCGACCGCACGAGCTCTTGCGTGGCTGCGCGGCCCCACTCGCCCGCGCCGGAATCGGTGCGCGCCAGCACCTCGAGGTTGTCATCCAGCGCGCCCATCCAGGGCGACATTTTTTCTTCTTCAGTGCCGGGCAGGTAACCGATGTCTTCGCCCACCGGCACGGTTACGCGCGTCACGATGACTTCGGTGTAACGCCGGTCGTCAAGGATCTGCGACAGCGCCGACGCCAGCGACATCAACGTCTTGCCCGTACCGGCCGTGCCGGTGAGGGTGACGAAGTCGCACTCCGGGTCCATCAGCAGATTGAGGGCGAAGTTCTGCTCGCGGTTGCGCGCGGTCACGCCCCACACGGCATTCTTCTGGTGCGAGTAGTCCTTCAAGGTCTTGAGGACGGCGGTCTTGCCCGTGATCTCGGTCACCTTGGCGTACAGCGGCGCCACGCCTGGGCTTTCAAGGTAGACAAATTGGTTGACCAGCAGCGATGGCACCAGCGGCCCGCTGATGCGGTAGAACGTGGAGCCGCCTTGCTGCCAGCTTTCCATCGTCTTGCCATGACGATCCCAGAAGTCGCCCGGCAGCGGTAGCACGCCGGTGTAGAGCAGGTCGCCGTCCTCAAGCGTCTTGTCGTTGAAATAGTCTTCGGCGGGCAGGCCCAATGCGCGGGCCTTGATGCGCATGTTGATGTCTTTCGACACCAGCACCACGTCGCGATCTTTGTGCTGATCGCGCAGCGACTGCACGACCCCGAGGATCTGGTTGTCAGCCTTGCCCTGCGGCAGCCCGACGGGCAGTTGAACGTTGAGCAGCGTGGTCTGGAAGAACAACTTGCCCAGCGCCTCGCGATGTCCGGTCTTGGCCAGCGCGATGCCTTCGCCCGAGCCAAGCGAGCTGTTGACAGCCAGCGCGTCGAGCTCGCGGCTGACCTGGCGGGCGTTGCGCGCCACCTCGGTCATGCCCTTCTTGTGGTTGTCGAGCTCCTCGAGCGTGATCATCGGCAGGTAGACGTCGTGTTCGTCGAAACGAAACAACGACATCGGGTCGTGCATCAGCACGTTGGTATCCAGCACGAAGATCTTGGGTGGCCCGACATGACGAGGTTTGCGTTCGCGTGTGGCTTTGGTCGCGACTTTGGGGGCGTCGCTCACCACTGATGCGACCGGGGGCCGCACTTTCTTGACGGCCTGCGCGGCAGCGGCAACCGGAGCAGCGGGTTCAAGCAACTCGAGCAGCGCCGGCGCGGCCGGCGGCTCAGATTTTTGCGTCGAGCCTTTGCGAGGACGAGGGGCCGCCTGGTTTTCGTAGTCTTGCGGGCTGAGGATGGATGCGCGCTTGGCAGGGGGCTTGGGCAGAGGCATGTTTGAACGTCAGCAGGCTTTGAAAAGCAAAAAGCCGCTCGGGCAACCGAAGCGGCTTTTTGGTGGGGACTCATTGAGTTCGCTCAAGAGCATGTGTGCATTATGCATACACAACTCACCAGATGCGGTGCGGCAAACTCGCGTCGTGAAAAAGGTACATGAGCGATAACCAGCGGTGAGCCGGTTGGCTCACATGAGCCAGGTTAGGCGGCTTCCTTCTTGAGCGTCTTGACAGCCTTGAGCACTTCATCGACGTGTCCGGCAACCTTGATGCCGCGCCATTCTTCACGCAGCACGCCATCGCCATCGATCAGAAAGGTGCTGCGTTCGATACCCTTGACCTTCTTGCCGTACATGATCTTGTTCTTGACCACGCCGAACATGTGACACAGTTTTTCTTCGGTATCGGCGATCAGCTCGAACGGCAACTCAAGGTTCTGCTTGAACTTGTCGTGAGATGTCATGTTGTCTCGCGACACACCGAAAACGACCGCGCCAGCCTTGGCGAAGTCCTTGTGCTTGTCGCGAAACTGCATCGACTCGGTGGTGCAGCCTGGTGTATGGTCTTTTGGGTAGAAATAAAGCACCACGATCTGACCGGCGAAGGCTTGGGGGCTGAACTTCACGCCTCCGGTTGCAAGCGCTTCAAATTCCGGCAGAGGTTTGTTGAGAGCTGGCGTCATGAAGTTTGGGGATGAATGCCGTCACGTGAATAGTCGGCGATTATAAATCTTTGTGCCGGCTTTCTTGCGAAAACGACATGCAATGGCTGAGCCCGGCGTATGAATTGGCTTCAGGTCGACGCCTGCAGCAGCAAGGCCGCCACGACGTTGCGCCCCTCGGCGGCCAGCACGTTGAAGGTTCGGCACGCGGCGGCGGTGTCCATGGTTTCGATGCCGATGCGGCGCGCCATCAGCGCGGTCAGCAAGATTGGCTGAACGAAACGCAAGCGTGGGCCGCTGCCAAAAATCACCAATTCCGGCGACACATTCAGGATCCGGCCAAAGTGTTCGACTGTCAGGTCTTCGTGATTCGTCACGTGCCATGGCAGGACGGTTCCGCTGGCTGGCAAAAGCACGGACTCACGCCATGCTTGCCCGTTGATCACGATGTGCTCGTTGGTGCACGCGTTCACCACGTTGACGCCGATGGCGCGATCAGGCTGGAGTTTCAAGGTTCAGGGCACTTGTTCGATGGGCCGCACCACATTCGCGCCCGGGGCGCGTCGTGGCCTGTGTGGTTTAATTTTATCTTTTCGCGCCTGCGCAACACAGGCACCGGCGTGGCGCGGCCGGATCGGTTCAGTGCGTGTGTCTTTCTCTTCTATCTGGAGCCATCCCTTGAAACCCGTCGTGAAGTCCAGCAAGCTCGCCAACGTGTGTTACGACATTCGTGGACCCGTGCTGGCGAAGGCGCGGGAGATGGAGGAAGAGGGGCAGAAGATCATCAAGCTCAACATCGGCAACCTGGCCGTGTTCGGGCTGGAGCCGCCCGACGAGATCGTGCAGGACATGATCCGCAATCTGCCCGACGCCGCCGGCTATACCGATTCGAAGGGTCTGTTCGCGCCGCGCAAGGCTGTGGTGCATTACTGCCAAGAGAAAAAGATCGGCGGGGTGACTGTCGATGACGTCTATCTGGGCAATGGCGCGTCCGAATTGATCGTGATGGCGATGAACGCCTTGCTGAACGACGGCGACGAAGTGCTGCTGCCGGCGCCCGATTACCCGCTCTATACAGCTGCGGTGTCGTTGTCGAGTGGACGCCCGGTGCATTACCTGTGTGACGAGCAGAACGAGTGGCTGCCGGACATCTCAGATATCCGGGCCAAGATCACACCGCGCACCAAGGCGATCGTCGTCATCAACCCGAACAACCCGACCGGGGCGTTGTACCCCGAGTCGATCCTGCAAGAGATCGTGCAGGTGGCTCGCGAGCACGATCTGATCGTGTTTGCCGACGAGATCTACGACAAGACGCTGTTTGATGGCAACACGCACACCAGCATCGCCTCGTTGGCCGACGATGTGTTTTTCGTGACCTTCAACGGGTTGTCGAAGAACTACCGTTCCTGCGGCTACCGTGCCGGCTGGATGGTGGTGTCGGGCGAGAAGAAGCACGCCAAGGACTACATCGAGGGTCTGAACATGCTGGCTTCGATGCGCCTGTGCGCCAATACGCCGGGGCAGTTGGCGATTCAGACTGCACTGGGCGGCTACCAGAGCATCAAGGATCTGGTCGCGCCGACCGGTCGGCTGTGCCGCCAGCGCGATCTGGCCTACGAGATGCTCAGCGCCATCCCGGGCGTGAGTGTCGTCAAGCCCAAAGCGGCTTTGTACATGTTCCCGCGGCTCGACCCCAAGATGTATCCGATCGAGGACGATCAGCAATTCGCTTATGAGTTGCTGGCCGAAGAGAAGGTGCTGATCGTGCAAGGCTCGGGCTTCAACTGGCCGGGCACCGACCATTTCCGGCTGGTCTTCTTGCCGAATTCGGACGACCTGGCCGAGGCCGTGAAGCGCATCGGGCGCTTCCTCGACGGCTACCGCAAACGTCACGGTCAATAAAACAACATCGTCGCCAGCTCTCGGCGACTGGAGCATCAAGATGAAAGCACCCTCCCTGGGCCCCATCCGCGTCGGCTTGCTCGGCATCGGTACCGTTGGCAGCGGCACCTTCAATGTGCTGCGCCGCAACCAAGACGAAATTCGCCGTCGCGCCGGGCGTGGCATTGAAATCACTGTGGTGGCCGATCTCGATGTGGAGCGCGCACGCGCCATCGTCGGCGACGGCGTGAAGGTGGTGGGCGACGCCAAGGAGGTGATCGCCGACTCGAACGTCGATATCGTCATCGAGTTGATCGGCGGTTATGGCGTGGCACGCGCTCTGGTGCTGGACGCCATCAAGGCTGGCAAGCACGTGGTCACCGCCAACAAGGCCTTGCTGGCCGTGCACGGCACCGAGATTTTTGCCGCGGCCCGAGAGCGCGGCGTGATGGTGGCTTTTGAGGCAGCGGTGGCCGGGGGCATCCCGATCATCAAGGCACTGCGTGAAGGCCTGACCGCCAACGAGATCCAGTGGATCGCCGGCATCATCAACGGCACGACCAACTTCATCTTGAGCGAAATGCGCGACAAGGGGCTGGACTTCGACGTCGTGCTCAAGGAAGCTCAACGCCTGGGCTACGCCGAAGCCGACCCCACCTTTGACATCGAAGGCGTGGACGCTGGCCACAAGGCCACGATCATGAGCGCCATCGCGTTCGGCGTGCCGGTGCAGTTCGACAAGGCTTACGTCGAGGGCATCACCAAGCTGCAGGGCGCGGACATCGCTTACGCCGAGCAACTGGGTTATCGCATCAAGCTGCTGGGCATCACGCGGCGCCGTGAGCACGGCATCGAGTTGCGCGTGCACCCCACGCTGATCCCGGCCAAGCGCCTGATCGCCAACGTCGAAGGCGCGATGAACGCCGTGGTGGTGCAGGGCGATGCCGTGGGCACCACGCTCTACTACGGCAAGGGTGCGGGCTCCGAGCCCACTGCCTCGGCTGTCATCGCCGATCTGGTCGATATCACCCGCCTGCATACCGCCGACCCCGATCATCGCGTGCCGCATCTGGCCTTCCAGCCCGACGAGCTGTCGAACACGCCGATCCTGCCCATCGAGCAGGTTCGTACTTCGTTCTACCTGCGCCTGCGCGTGGCCGACCAGACCGGCGTGCTCGCGACGCTCACGCGCATCCTGGCCGACAACGAGATCTCGATCGACGCGGTGTTGCAGCGCGAGGCCGGCGAGGACGAGAAGCACACCGACCTGATCATCCTGACCCACGACACCGAAGAGGGCCGCATGAATCAGGCGCTGGCTCAGTTGCAGGCGCTGCCAACCGTGCTCGCACCCATCGTGCGGATCCGCAAAGAAGAATTGGCCTGATAGCGGCCTGACTGACCATGAAATACATCAGCACCCGTGGCGACCAGGCGGCGCGTGGTTTTTCGGAGATCCTGCTTGAAGGTCTGGCCCCGGATGGCGGGTTGTATCTGCCGACGCATTACCCCAAGGTCGATGACGCCACGCTTACCAAGTGGCGCAACCTGCCGTATCACGAGTTGGCGTTCGAGATCCTGTCGCTCTATATCGACGACATCCCGGCCGCCGATCTGAAGGCGCTGACGGCCAAGACGTATACGCAGCAAGTGTTTGGCACCCCGCAAATCGTGCCACTCAAGCCGCTCGAAGCGGGCGTGCAGCTCGAAGCCTTGTCCAACGGCCCGACGCTGGCCTTCAAGGACATGGCCATGCAGTTGCTCGGTAACCTCTTCGAGTACGAATTGGGTCGCCGTGGCGAGCAGCTCAACATCCTGGGTGCCACCTCGGGCGACACCGGCAGCGCGGCCGAATACGCCATGCGCGGCAAGAAGGGCGTGCGCGTGTTCATGCTGAGCCCCCACGGCCGCATGAGCCCGTTTCAGCAGGCCCAGATGTTCAGCCTGCAAGATCCGAACATCCACAACCTCGCCGTTGAAGGTGTGTTCGACGACTGCCAGGACATCGTCAAGGCGGTCAGCAACGACCTCGAATTCAAGCGCCAGTACAAGATCGGTACGGTCAACTCGATCAACTGGGCGCGTCTGCTGGCGCAGGTCGTTTACTACTTCGCGGGTTACTTCCAGGCCACGAAGAACAACGACGAAAAGATCAGCTTCACGGTGCCATCGGGCAACTTCGGCAACATCTGCGCGGGCCACGTGGCTCGCCAGATGGGCCTGCCGATTCACAAGCTCGTGGCGGCGACCAACGAGAACGACGTGCTCGACGAGTTCTTCCGCACCGGCACCTACCGCGTGCGCAAGGGCGCCGAGACGTACGAAACATCGAGCCCGTCGATGGACATCTCGAAGGCCTCGAACTTCGAGCGCTTCGTGTTCGACCTGCTGGGCCGTGATGGCCATCGCACCCGCGCCTTGTTCAAGGACGAAGTCGAGCAGCGCGGGGCCTTCACGCTCGCGCCGGCTGAATTTGGCCGGGTGACGCAATTCGGCTTCGCGTCGGGCAAGAGCACGCACGCCAACCGTCTGGCGACCATCAAGGACACCTTCGAGCGCTTCGGCGTGATGATCGACACCCACACGGCCGACGGCCTGAAGGTGGCGCGCGAACACCTCGACCCGGGCATCCCGATGCTGGTGCTCGAGACCGCCTTGCCGGTGAAGTTCGCCGAAACCATTCGCGAGGCGTTGGGGCGCGATCCGGTTCGACCGGCAGGGTTGGAAGGGCTCGAAGCCTTGCCCAAGCGCTTTGTGGTCAAGCCGGTCAACACCCAGGCGATCAAGGACTACATCGTTCAGCATTGCGCTGACTGATCGCCATCCGGGTTGGTTCGATGTCCGTCATTCGCGTGATTGGCTTTGCAGGGTGGTCCGGCTCGGGCAAGACCACGCTGATCGAGCAGGTGATCCCGCTGCTGTGCGAAGCGGGGTGCTGGGTAGGCGTCATCAAGCATGCCCATTGCCGCTTCGACATGGATGTGCCGGGCAAGGACTCCTGGCGGCATCGGCAGGCCGGTGCCAGCGAGGTGGTGGTGGCCTCGGCGCGCCGCACGGCCGTCTTGCGTGAGCACGCTGTCGAGGCCGAAATGAGCCTGCCGGACCTGCTGAGCGAGTTGCGCCCGCCGCGTGACGGCTCGCCAGCCTGGGTGCTGGTCGAGGGGTTCAAGTACGACCCGATTCCGAAAATCGAGGTGTGGCGCGCTGTCTGTGCCCAGCCGTTGCGCCATCTGAATGACCCGCAAATCGTGGCGGTGGCAACCGACCCTGACCCTGTCTGGCCCGATTCCGGCGTGCCGGCTTTGCCCGTCTTGAACCTGAACGACCCCAAGGGCGTCGCCGCGTTTCTGCTGGACAATGCAGGCCGCTATGAATACCCCTTTCCCTTCCGCTGAGCCCGCGTCGCCCGGCCAGCCGGCTGGCAGCAAAAGCCTGATGACGCTCGACGCCGCACTGGCGCAGGTGCTGGCCACCATATCCGGGCCGACCGATATCGAGTTGAGCGACACTTTCGACGCGCTAGGCCGCACCTTGGCGCAAAACCTGCACTCCACCGTTGACGTTCCGCCACTCGACAACAGCGCGATGGACGGCTACGCCGTGCGCTGTGCCGACGTGGCCGAGGCGGGGCAGAGCCTGCCAGTCAGCCAGCGCATTCCAGCCGGCACGATCGGATCGGAGCTGCAGCCGGGTACGGCTGCACGCATCTTCACCGGCGCGCCGGTGCCCCCCGGAGCCGATGCCGTCGTCATGCAAGAGCAATGCGAAGCCAGCGGCCAGGGCGTCGATCTCGTTGTCAAGGTGATGACGGTGCCTCGCCCGGGACAGAACATCCGCCGCCGCGGCGAAGACATCGCACAAGGTGGCGTGGTGCTGCCGCAAGGGGCGTGCTTGTCGCCTCAGGCGCTTGGAGTCGCCGCATCGGCCGGCTTGGCGAAGGTGCCGGTGTGGCGCCGCCCCCGCGTGGCGCTTTTCAGCACGGGCGACGAGCTGGCCATG
The DNA here is from genome assembly GCF_041915145.1 of Aquabacterium sp. GTDB lineage: Bacteria > Pseudomonadota > Gammaproteobacteria > Burkholderiales > Burkholderiaceae_C > Aquabacterium. Next base: position 30,265 of record NZ_JAYSBZ010000001.1, read on the forward strand.
CCCGGGCAGCCGCTCAAGCCGGGCGGCATCTACAACTCCAACCGCTTCACCTTGCGAGGGCTGATCCAGGCGGCAGGTGCCGAGTGCATCGATCTGGGCATCGTGGCCGATTCGCTGGACGCCACCCGAGCGGCGCTGCGCCAGGCGGCCCAGGGCGCCGACCTGATCGTGACCAGCGGCGGCGTGTCGGTGGGCGAAGAAGACCACCTGAAGCCCGCCGTGCAGGCCGAAGGCGAGCTGTCGTTGTGGCAGTTGGCGATCAAGCCGGGCAAGCCGCTGGCTTTTGGCCGCGTGGCCCGTACGCCCTTCATGGGCTTGCCGGGCAACCCGGTGGCCAGCTTCGTGACGTTCTTGATCGCGGTGCGGCCGGTGCTTGCCAAGCTGGCAGGTCGAGCCCAGGTTGCGCCAACCCATCGGATGCTGCGTGCCGATTTCGACTGGCCCAAGGCCGACAAGGCGCGGCGCGAATTCTTGCGGGTGCGACGAAATGAGCAAGGCGGCGTCGAGCTGTATCCCAACCAGGGTTCCGGCGTGCTGACCTCGGCCGTGTGGGCCGATGGCTTGGTGGACCTGGCGCCCGGCCAGGTGGTGCAACGCGGCGAGTTGGTTCGATTCATCGCGTTTTCAGAGTGGGGCTTGGGAGCATGACGACCGTACGTGTGCAAGTGCGCTATTTCGCTTCGGTCCGCGAGGCATTGGGCGAGGGCGAGGTGCTCGACGTGGCCGATGGCACGACGCTGTCGGCCTTGCGCGACCAGTTGATTGCCCGCAGCGCCGCTCACGCCGAGGCATTGGCGCACGACCGCCCACTGCGCTGCGCGCTGAACATGGACATGTGCAGCGATGCCGAACCCATCCGCGCTGGCGGGGGGGCGGTCGAGGTAGCGTTCTTTCCGCCGGTAACGGGCGGCTGACCGGCGGCAGGTGAGAGACTCTATGAGCTGGCAGGTACGCATCCAGACCGAGGACTTCGATCTCAGCCGCGAAGTGGCGGCGCTGCGGGCGGGCGACCTCGAAATTGGCGGCGTGACGGCGTTTGTCGGCACGGTGCGCGACGTGGCGCCGGCCGGCAGCGAGCCCGGTCTGCAGGCCATGGAGCTGGAGCACTACCCGGGCATGACCGAGCGGGCCATCGAGCAGATGATGGGCGAGGCCCGTCGCCGCTTCGATCTGCGCGCCGGCCTGGTGATTCACCGGGTCGGGCGGCTGTTGCCGGGCGAGCAGATCGTGCTGGTGGCGGTGGCGTCCAGGCACCGTCATGCGGCCTTTCAAGGTGCCGAGTTCTTGATGGACTGGCTCAAGACCGATGCGCCGTTCTGGAAGAAGGAACACACGGCCCAAGGTGGTCAGTGGGTGTCAGCCCGGCAAAGCGATGACGAAGCCGTGGCTCGCTGGGGCGTGCGCTCGGGCAACGCCGGGGTCCAACCGGTGCCGAAGCAGGAGTGATGCGGTGGGCAGCATGAACCTGATGCAACTGTTGGCCGTGGTCATTGGCTCAGCCTTGGGCGGGGTGGTGCGGTGGCGGGCGGGGCTCTGGCTGAATCCGGCTTGGCATGGCTTTCCACTGGGCACCCTGGCCGTCAATTGTGCGGGCGGCATGTTGGCAGGCATGGGGCTGGTCTACTTTCAGCGCAGCCCGAACGAAACGCTGCGGCTGCTGTGCGTGGTCGGTTTTCTGGGCGGGCTGACCACGTTTTCGACCTTCTCGGCCGAGTCGCTGTCGCTGCTGCTCAAGGGGCGCTTCGAGCTGGCCGCGTTGCACAGCTTTATCCACGTTTTCGGCGCTTTGGCGGCTGCGGCGGCGGGCGCGCGCTGGATGCGCAGCTGGCTGGCCTGACGCACCGCACAAAAAACACGGGGTTCACCGCAAGACCGGGCTTGAAAAGTCGCCCACACTCCCTATCTGCTGAGCAGACCAAGGAGACCTTATGCGACTCGACAAGCTCACCACCAAGTTCCAAGAAGCGCTGGCCGAAGGCCAAAGCTTGGCACTCGCGCGAGACAACCCCTACATCGAGCCGGCGCACGTGCTGCTGGCGATGATCCAGCAGACCGACGGCCCCAAGGCCCTGCTGGCCCGGGCGGGCGTCAACACCGCTGGCTTGGCCAAGGCCCTTGAAACCGAGCTGAGCTGCATCCCCCAAGTGCAAGGCGGCGAGACGGTGCAGGCCGGGCGCGACACCGTGGCGCTCATCCAGGGCGCCGAGAAAGAAGCCCTCAAGCACGGCGACCCCTACATCGCCAGCGAGATGTTCTTGCTGGCGCTCACCGACCACAAGGGCGACACCGCCAAGCTGGCGCGCGAGCACGGCCTGACCCGCAAATCGCTCGAAACCGCCATCGAGGCGGTGCGTGGCGGCCAGAAGGTGGACAGCCCCGATGCCGAGGGCCAGCGCGAGGCGCTCAAGAAATACACGCTCGACCTCACCGAGCGCGCCCGCCTGGGCAAGCTCGACCCGGTGATCGGTCGCGACGACGAAATCCGCCGCGCCATCCAGGTGCTGCAGCGTCGCTCGAAGAACAACCCGGTGCTGATCGGCGAGCCGGGCGTGGGCAAGACGGCCATCGTCGAGGGCCTGGCCCAGCGCATAGTCAATGGCGAAGTGCCCGACACCCTGCGCGATAAGCGCGTGCTGGTGCTCGACATGGCCGGCCTGCTGGCAGGCGCCAAGTTCCGCGGCGAGTTCGAAGAGCGCTTGAAGGCCGTGCTGAAGGAGGTGGCACAGGACGAAGGCCGCATCATCCTGTTCATCGACGAGATCCACACCATGGTCGGGGCTGGCAAGGCCGAAGGTGCCATCGACGCCGGCAACATGCTCAAGCCCGCCCTGGCGCGCGGCGAGTTGCATTGCATCGGCGCGACCACGCTGGACGAGTACCGCAAGTACGTCGAGAAAGACGCCGCCCTGGAGCGCCGCTTCCAGAAGGTGATGGTTGACGAGCCGACGGTGGAGGCGACCATTGCCATCCTGCGCGGCCTGCAAGAAAAGTACGAGGTGCACCACGGCGTGGAGATCACCGACCCGGCCATCGTGGCGGCGGCCGAGTTGAGCAATCGCTACATCACCGACCGTTTCTTGCCCGACAAGGCCATCGACCTGATCGACGAGGCCGCAGCCAAGATCAAGATCGAAATCGACTCGAAGCCCGAGGCGATGGACAAGCTCGACCGCCGGCTCATCCAGCTCAAGATCGAGCGCGAGGCCGTGCGCAAGGAGAAGGACGAAGCCTCGATCAAGCGCATGGGCCTGATCGAGGAAGAAATCTCGAAGCTCGAGCGCGAATACGCCGATCTCGAAGAGGTCTGGAAGGCCGAGAAGGCCCAGGCCCAGGGCTCGGCGCAGGTCAAGGAAGAGATCGACAAGATCAAGTTCCAGATCGAAGAACTCAAGCGCAAGGGCGACTTCAACAAGGTCGCCGAGCTGCAATACGGCAAGCTGCCGGAGCTGGAAAAGCGCCTGAAAGAGGCGCAAGCCAAAGAAGCGTCCAAAGAACAGGGCGGTTCCGGGCCGAAGCTGCTGCGCACCCAAGTGGGCGCTGAAGAAATCGCCGAGGTGGTGGCGCGTGCCACGGGCATCCCGGTCAGCAAGCTGATGCAGGGCGAGCGCGAGAAACTGCTGCAGATGGAAGGCAAGCTGCACGAGCGCGTGGTGGGGCAGCACGAAGCCATCGTGGCCGTGAGCAATGCCATCCGCCGTTCTCGCGCGGGGCTTAGCGACCCGAACCGGCCGCTGGGCAGCTTCTTGTTCCTGGGCCCGACGGGCGTGGGCAAGACCGAGCTGTGCAAGGCGCTGGCCGGCTTCTTGTTCGACAGCGACGACCACATGGTCCGCATCGACATGAGCGAGTTCATGGAGAAGCACTCGGTCAGCCGCCTGATCGGCGCGCCTCCGGGCTACGTAGGCTACGAAGAAGGCGGGGCGTTGACCGAGGCCGTACGGCGCAAGCCCTACAGCGTGGTGTTGCTCGACGAGGTCGAGAAGGCCCACCCGGACGTCTTCAACGTGCTGTTGCAGGTGCTTGACGATGGTCGCCTGACCGATGGCCAAGGGCGCACGATCGACTTCAAGAACACGGTCATCGTGATGACGTCAAACCTGGGTTCGCACCAGATCATGCAACTGGCCGGCCAAGACCCCGAAATCATCCGCGAGGCGGTGTGGGTCGAGGTGAAGCAGCACTTCCGCCCCGAGTTGCTCAACCGCATCGACGAGACGGTGGTGTTCCACGCGCTCGACGAAGCGAACATCAAGTCGATCGCGAAGATCCAGCTCAAGGGCCTGGAGCGGCGCCTCGAAAAGATGGAGATGAAGCTCGAAGTGAGCCCGGCCGCGCTGGCCGAGATCGCCAAGGTCGGCTTCGACCCGGTGTTCGGGGCGCGTCCGCTCAAGCGGGCCATCCAGGCGCAGATCGAGAACCCGGTGGCCAAGCTGATCCTGGAAGGGCGGTTCGGCGCGAAGGACGTGATCCCGGTCGAGGTGAGCGAAGACGGCAAGTTCACCTTCGGGCGCACGGTGCACTGAAGCGGGCAAGCCTCACGGCCTTGAGTCCAACGAAAAGCCCCGCGCGGTTGCGGCCGCAGCGGGGTTTTTTTATTGCGAGCAGAGCGGGCTCAGTCGTTGAGCAGCACCACCTTGCCGTGGACCTTGCGAGAGGCCATCAGCGCAAACGCTTCTTTGAGTTCGGTCATCTTGAACTGGCTCTCGACGACCGGCTTGATCTTGCCCTCGGCGTACCACATGGCCAGTTGCATGACCACGCCCACGTTGTTCTGCGGCTCGCGCTTGGCGAACTCGCCCCAGAACATGCCCATGATGCTGGCACCCTTGAGCAGTGGCAGGTTGAGCGGGATGGCCGGGATGTTGCCTTGCGCGAAGCCCACCACCAGGTAGCGACCGCGCCAGCCGATCGAGCGGAAGACCGGCTCGGCCAGGTCGCCGCCCACCGGGTCGTAGACCACATCGGGGCCCTTGCCGTCGGTGAGCTGCTTGATCTGCTCGCGGATGTCGCCCTGGCTGTAGTTGATGGTGGCGTCTGCTCCCAGTTGTTTGCAGAACGCACATTTGTCGTCCGACGAGGTGGCGGCAATCACCTTGGCACCCGCTGCCTTGGCGATCTGGATGGCCGCGGTGCCCACGCCACCCGCGGCGCCCAGCACCAGCACCGTCTCGCCTGCCTTGAGCGCGGCGCGGTCCATCAGCGCGTGGTAGGTGGTGCCGTAGGTGCACAAGAAGGCAGCCGCGTCCGCAAAGGTGAAGTTGGGCGGCAGGGGCATGAGCACGGCGGCAGGCGCCACGACGTGGGTGGCAAAGCCGCCCAGGCCGCCGAAGCCCGCTACGTTCATGCCCGGTGCAAGGTGCTTGACGCCTTCGCCCACGGCTTCGACCACCCCAGCGAATTCGGCGCCCGGCACGAATGGCGTGGGCGGTTTCATCTGGTATTTGTTCTGCACGATGAGCAGATCGGGGAAGTTCAGGCTGGCCGCCTTGATGGCCACGCGCACTTCGCCCTTGCCGGGTTCTGGCGTGGGTTGCTCTTTCCAGGTCAGGGCTTCGGGGCCGGTGGGGTTGTCGCAGATCCAGGCTTGCATGATGGGGTGTCCTCGGTACGGATGTTGTTCGTTGCTGCGGCCGGCATGCTAACGCGGTCAAGGTGGATCGAGGGGGTCGATAGAATCGCGCGCCATGAGCATGCCTTCTGCTGAACTTCCTGTTGTTGTGGTGGGTGCCGGTCTGGCGGGCCTCACCGTGGCTTTGCATCTGGCGCAATCCCGCCCCGTGATCGTGCTGGCCAAGCGACAGCTCGAAGAAGCCGCCACGGCCTGGGCGCAAGGCGGCATCGTTGGGGTGCTGGGCAGCGACGACAGCATCGCCAGCCATGTGCGCGACACGCAAGAAGCCGGTGCCGGGCTGGTGGATCAGCACACCGCCGAGTTCATCGCCCAGCACAGCGCGCGAGCCATCGAATGGCTGGTGGCGCGCGGCGTACCGTTTTCGCCCGACCCCGAGGGGCCATTGGGCCTGCACCTCACGCGCGAGGGCGGCCACACCGTGCGGCGCATCGCTCACGCCGCCGACGCCACGGGCAAGGCGATCCACGATGTGCTGCTCGCCGAGGCGCGTCAGCATCCCAACATCACGCTGCGCGAGCGCTGGATTGCGATCGATCTCATCACCGGGCGGCATCTCAAGAAGAGCGACACGACCCCTGATCGCTGCTACGGCGTCTATGCACTCGACATCGATGGGCAGCGCGTCGAAACCTTGGCCGCGAGTGCCGTGGTGCTGGCCAGCGGCGGCGTGGGCAAGGTCTACCGCTACACCACGAACCCCGACACCTCGACGGGCGACGGCATCGCCATGGCGTGGCGGGCAGGCTGCCGCATCGGCAACATGGAATTCGTGCAGTTCCACCCGACCTGCCTGTATCACCCGCAAGAGCGCAGTTTTCTGATCACCGAGGCATTGAGAGGCGAGGGCGCCATTTTGCGTCTGCCCGATGGCACACGGTTCATGAAGGACCACGATGAGCGAGGCGAGTTGGCGCCGCGCGATATCGTGGCCCGCGCCATCGACTTTGAAATGAAAAAGCATGGCCTGGATCATGTGTGGCTCGATGCCACCCACCTGGACGGCGATTTCTTGCGAGAGCACTTCCCGACCATCTACGCACGTTGCCTGTCTTTGGGCATCGACATTACCAAGCAGCCGATTCCGGTGGTGCCCGCCGCGCATTACACCTGCGGCGGCGTGGTGACCGATCTGCACGGCCGCACCGACTTGCCGGGGCTGTACGCCGTGGGCGAGACCACCTACACCGGACTGCATGGTGCCAACCGGCTGGCCAGCAATTCGTTGCTCGAGTGCGTGGTGCTGGGACGTACCTGTGCTGACGACATCCTGGCGCGCACCGCCGATGCGCAGACCAAACTGCCCGCCTGGGACGAAAGCCAGGTCGAAGACGCCGACGAGGAGGTCGTGATCTCGCACAACTGGGACGAACTGCGCCTGGTGATGTGGAATTACGTGGGCATCGTGCGTACCACGCGCCGTCTGGAGCGCGCCTTGCATCGCATCAAGCTGCTGCGCAGCGAGATCGACGACTACTACGCCAACTTCCGCGTCACGCGCGACCTGCTGGAATTGCGCAACCTGGTCGACTGCGCAGAGCTCATCGTGCGATCGGCGTTGGCGCGCCGCGAGAGTCGGGGTCTGCACTTCAGCCGCGACTACCCCTACACGCTGCCGGTGAGCTTCCCGACCGTGCTGTCGCGCAAGCCCAAACGCAAAGACGCGTGGCTGCCCTGATTTCTGGCGTACCGCAACAGAAATTTGACGTAGCGCAGTTCTTGCAAGCTTGAACGGTTCCGATAATCCGCACCTTTCGTTGTCAGATCCAACCATGCCGAACCGTTTCATCGCCGCGATCAAAGGGTCCATTGCCAGCGTGTTGCTGGCCACCAATGTGCTGGTGATCTTCACCGCCATGATTCCGCCAGCGCTGATCAAGGCCGCCATTCCGTCCACGGCGGTACGCAAGGCGTGCGACCATCTGCTCAACGCCTTGGCTCAGACTTGGGTTGGGTGCAATGGCTGGTGGATCGCCTTGATGCAGCGCGTGCGCTGGGACGTCTCGGGGCTCGACAAGCTCAAGTCGCGCGGCTGGTACCTGGTGAGCAGCAATCACCAGAGCTGGGTCGACATCCTGGTGCTGCAGAAGGTCTTCTCCGGCAAGATTCCGTTTCTGAAATTCTTTCTCAAGCGCGAGTTGATTTATGTCCCGGTGATGGGGTTGGCCTGGTGGGCGCTCGACTTTCCGTTCATGCGCCGTCAGGGCGACAAGCGCAGCATGGCACGCGACATGGCCGAGACGCGCAAGTCGTGCGAGCGCTTCAAGCTCATTCCGACGTCGGTGATCAATTTCATGGAAGGCACGCGCTTCTCAGCCGCCAAGCACGCCGAACAGAAGTCGCCATATCGCAACCTGCTGCGCCCCAAGCTGGGCGGCATGACGATGGCGTTGGCCACGATGGGGGATACCTTCGACGCGATGCTCGACGTGACCATCGTCTACCCCCGCGGCGTACCCACGTTCTGGGATCTGCTTTCGGGCAAAGTGAGCGACGTGATCGTCCGCGTCAATGAGGTGCAGATTCCAGCTGACCTGAGGGTTGGCGAGCGTGCGCTGGAAAAAGACTTCAGAGTCCATCTCCAGTCCTGGGTGGGCGAACTCTGGTCTGAAAAAGATCGCTACATCGACGAGATCAAGACGTCCTTCAAGCCTTGATGGCAAAAATTCGGTGGCGGTCGGCGAATCGATTTCGATTTCTTGCGGAAGCCGGATCAACCCGCGTCTGGTGGGGTGCGCAAAAAATCGGTCAGAAGGTCCTGCAATCGATGCAGATTGCCCAGCCGGTTGGCAGGACGCAACTGCAACGGCAACGTGACAGGCGGCACGTCTGGCATCGCAGCGGCCGTCTTTCCGGTATCTTGCTTGACGGCTTCCAGCGCGCGCATCACGACCTTGGTGGTCGACGCGTGAGCCGCCCGATCCCAATGTAGCGCTCCCGCGCCGCGCTGCGGCATGGCTGCCGGCGCGAGCTTGACGGTGGGGTGGCGGCTGAGCAGGTACATCGGTGTGCGGCGTGGTGGAGTGGCTTTGCTTTGCAAGGCTTGTGCATCCAGTTTCGTCAAATTGGTCACACCCCTTAAGGGGGAATAACGCAGATAGCGTGGCGTATTTCCGGTTCGAACGATGTGGCGGAGCTAGCACAAGCCCACCTCCTGACGCTCGGTGCGGCTATGGCAAACTGCCGCGCGCTTCGCAGTGCGCGCCAAGCTGCGCCTGCTGTTTTGTCGACGAAGTTGTCGACGCTTTCTCGTCAAGCCACCTTGGAAAAGATCCTCCTGCAAATCGCGGCCGAGCTGAAAGTCCGGCCTGCCCAAGTCAATGCTGCGGTTCAACTGCTGGACGGTGGTGCCACCGTTCCGTTCATCGCCCGCTACCGCAAAGAAGCCACTGACGGCCTCGACGACATCCAGCTGCGCGAGCTTGAAGTGCGCTTGTCCTATTTGCGCGAACTCGAAGACCGCCGCGCCGCGGTGCTCAAGAGCATCGACGAGCAGGGCAAGCTCACGCCCGAGTTGCGCGCCGCCATCGAGGCCGTGCCGACCAAGCAGGAGCTTGAAGACCTCTATTTGCCCTACAAGCCCAAGCGCCGCACCAAGGGCATGATCGCCCGCGAAGCCGGCATCGAGCCGCTGGCCGACAAGCTGTTTGCCGACCCCACGCTCGACCCGCAAGCCGAGGCCGCTGCGTTCGTGAATGCCGATGCCGGTTTTGCCGACACCTTCGCCGTGCTCGACGGTGTGCGCGACATCCTCAGCGAGCGCTGGGCCGAAGACGCGACGCTGATCGGCAAGATGCGCGATTGGCTTTGGAGCGAGGGCTTGTTCAAGTCCAAGCTGATGGACGGCAAGGACGAGAACCACCCCGACGTCGCCAAGTTCCGCGACTACTTCGATTACGACGAGCCCATCCGCACCGTGCCGTCGCACCGCGCGCTGGCGGTGTTTCGCGGCCGCACGCAAGAGATCCTCGACGCCAAGCTGGCGCTCGATGAAGAGCCGGTGCCTGGTCAACCCAGCCTGGCCGAAGGCCACATTGCCCGCCACCTGGGCTGGAGCCACGCCAAGCGGCCGTCTGACGACCTGATCCGCAAGTGCATCGCCTGGACCTGGAAGGTCAAGCTCAGCCTGAGCCTGGAGCGCGACCTGTTCGCCCGCTTGCGCGAAGAAGCCGAAGCGGTGGCCATCAAGGTGTTTGCCGAAAACTTGCGCGACCTGCTGCTGGCCGCGCCGGCCGGCAAGCGCGTGGTGATGGGGCTGGACCCCGGCATCCGCACCGGCGTGAAGGTGGCCGTGGTGAGCGACACCGGCAAGGTGCTTGATACGTCCACCGTCTACCCGCACGAGCCGCGCAAGGATTGGGACGGCTCGATCCACACGCTGGGCCGTTTGTGCGCAGCCCACGGCGTCAACCTGATCGCCATCGGCAACGGCACGGCCAGCCGCGAGACCGACAAGCTGGCCGCCGACCTGATCAAGAAGATCCAGCAGCTGGCGCCGGGCACGCCGATCGAGAAGGTGGTGGTGAGCGAGGCCGGTGCGTCGGTCTACTCGGCGTCTGAGTTCGCCAGCAAGGAGCTGCCCGATCTGGACGTGAGCTTGCGCGGTGCGGTCTCCATTGCCCGCCGCCTGCAAGACCCGCTGGCCGAGCTGGTGAAGATCGACCCCAAGAGCATCGGCGTCGGCCAGTATCAGCACGACGTGAACCAGAGCGAGCTGGCGCGCACGCTGGGCACGGTGGTCGAGGACTGCGTGAACTCGGTGGGGGTGGACCTCAACACCGCGTCGGCGCCGCTGCTGTCGCGCGTATCGGGCCTGAGCTCGACGGTGGCCGCGAGCATCGTGCGCTGGCGCGACGCCAACGGCGCGTTCAAGAACCGCAAGCAGTTGATGGAAGTCGCCGGCCTGGGCGCCAAGACCTTCGAGCAGGCGGCGGGCTTCTTGCGCATTCGCGGTGGCGACAACCCGCTCGATCTGTCTGGCGTGCACCCCGAAACCTACCCGGTGGTCGAGAAGATCATCGCGGCGGCGCAGCGCCCGATTCAAGAGTTGATTGGCAACACCGACGTGATCCGCAAGCTGCGCCCCGAGGCTTTCGCCGACGAGCAGTTCGGCGCCATCACGGTCAAAGATATCTTGGCCGAGCTCGAAAAGCCCGGCCGCGACCCGCGCCCCGACTTCAAGGTCGCGCGCTTCAACGACGGCGTCGAAGACATCAAAGACCTGAAAGAGGGCATGACGTTGGAGGGCACGGTCAGCAACGTCGCGCAGTTCGGGGCCTTCGTCGATCTCGGCGTGCATCAGGACGGCCTGGTGCACGTGAGCCAGTTGTCGAACAAGTTCGTCAATGATGCCCGCGAGGTGGTCAAGACGGGCGACATCGTCAAGGTCAAGGTGCTTGAGGTGGACTTGGCGCGCAACCGCATCTCGCTGACGATGAAGCTCGATGCAGCGACCGGGCCCAAGTCGGCCGGAGCAGGGCGGGGCGACAACAACTTCCGCCCGGCGGCGCGCAATGAGCGCTTCAACGCGCCGCGCGGCCAGCAGCCGGCGGCGCAGGGTGGGGGGCAGTCGGCCATGGCGGCGGCGTTCGCCAAGCTGCAGACCAAGCGCTGACCCGGCCGGGGCAGAACGACGACCAGCCATGCCAGCCTTGCGCATTCATGCCGGCCCTGCTGCGCGGCGCCACATCGAGCGGCATGGGCTGAGCCCGAAGGACGTGCGACTGATCGCCGGTGCGGCGGGCGGGCCCAAGGGGCTGATCCTGGGGCCGCTCGACCGCTTCGTGTTCGGCGAGTGGCTGCGCCAGTCCAGCCACACCGTGCATCTGCTGGGCGCCTCAATCGGCGCGTGGCGCATGGCCACGGCGGCCATGCAGGACCCGGCCACAGCCTTTGCCGCCTTCGAGCACGCTTACATCCACCAGCATTACGACCCCGAGCCCGGTCGCAAGCGGCCCTCGGCGGCGCTGGTGAGTCGCAAGTTCGAAGAGGGGCTGTATCAATTCTTCGGTGGCGATGTGCCCGGCATCCTGCAGCACCCGCGTTATCGGCTGCATGTGGTTACGTCGCGGGGCCAGCATGTGCTGGCGCGCGAAGGGCGCTGGCGCACGCCACTCGGCTATCTCGGGCTGGCGCTGAGCAACGCGGTGTCGCGCCGCAGCGTGGGGGCCTGGACCGAGCGGGTGGTGTTTTCGAGCGCCGGCGCGCCCTTGCCGGTGGACTTGCGCGACCTCAGGCACCGCTGCGTGGCGCTGACCGAGCAGAACTTTCACCCGGCGGTGCAGGCGTCGTGCTCGATCCCGTTCGTGCTGCAGGCCGTGCACGACATTCCTGGCGCGCCACGCGGCGCCTATTGGGACGGCGGCATCACCGACTACCACCTGCATTGGCGCTACCACGCCATGAACGAAGGGCTCGATCAGCACGTGCCGCAGGGGTTGGTGCTGTACCCGCACTTTCAGCGCGAACTGGTGCCGGGCTGGCTCGACAAGGCCTGGAAGCGCCGCCACAAGCCCACGTCCGGGCTGGACAACGTGATCGTGCTGGCACCCGATGCAGACTGGGTGCGCAAGCTGCCCAACGCCAAGCTGCCCGACCGCAACGACTTCACCCATTACGGGCTCGACTGGCAGGCTCGTGCCCGTAGCTGGACGCAGGCCGTGAGCGAGAGCCAGCGCTTGGCGGACGAGTGGCAGGCGTGGCTGGAGCAGGGCGCCCCGGTGGAACGCGTGGAGCCTTTGTAGTCGGGTGACATGTGCCGGTTGCGGTGGCCCGGTAAACTGCCGGCCGTGGACCTGACAACCAGCATCCTCCTAAGCGCGGCGTTGATCCTGGCCAGCGCCTTTTTCTCCATTGCCGAAATCTCGCTGGCTGCTGCCCGGCGCCTGCGTTTGCGTCAGATGGCGGACGACGGCGACCTGCGCGCCGCGCGCGTTATCGCCATGCAAGAGCAGCCGGGGCATTACTTCACAGTGGTGCAAATTGGCTTGAACGCCATCGCCATCCTGGGCGGCATCGTCGGCGAAGGCATGCTCACGCCGCACTACGCTCGCCTGCTCGAATTGATCGTGACGCCTCAGCTCGCCGCCCAACTCGGTTTTGTCGCCTCGTTTATGAGCGTGACGGCGTTCTTCATCTTGTTTGCCGATCTCTTCCCGAAACGGCTGGGCATGCTGCAGCCCGAGGCGCTGGCCGTGCGGGTGGTGGGGCCCATGCAGGTGTGCGTGACGCTGCTCAAGCCGGTGGTGTGGGCCTTCAACGTCATCACCGACGCGGTGTTCAAGTTCTTCGGTGTCTCGGTGCTGCGCGACGAGCGCATCACGTCGGACGACATCCTGGCCATGACCGAGGCGGGCCGTCAGGCCGGGGCCGTGGCGGTGCAGGAGCAGGAGGTGATCGAGAACGTCTTCGAGCTCGAAACCCGCACCGTGGCCAGCTCGATGACGCCGCGCGACCGCATCGTTTTCTTCTGCCTCGACGATGACGATGCCGAGGTGCGCGGGCGCATTGCCGCCGAGCCGCACTCGACCTACCTCGTCTGCGGTCGCGACATCGACGATGTGGTGGGCTACGTCGACGCCAAGGACCTGCTGACGCGCGTGCTCACCCAGCAACCCATCAGCCTCAAGACCGAGGGGCTGCTGCACAAGGTGCTGATCATCCCCGACCGCCTGACGCTGGCCGAGGTGCTGGAGCAGTTCCGCCTGGCGCACGAAGACTTTGCAGTGATCGTCAACGAGTACAGCCTGGTGGTGGGCGTGATCACCCTCAACGATGTGATGAGCACGGTGATGGGCGGCCTGGTGTCGCCTTTGATCGAGGAGCAGATCGTGCAGCGCGACGACAAGTCGTGGCTCATCGACGGTGTCACGCCGATCCCCGACGTGCTGCGCGCCATCGGGCTCGACGAGCTGCCGCATCAAGAGGAGTACGCCACCTTGGCGGGCTTCTTGATGGTGATGCTGCGGCGCATTCCGAAGCGCACCGATACCGTGAGCTGGGGCGGCTATCGCTTCGAAGTAATGGACGTGGACAGCTTCAAGATCGACCAGGTGATGGTCACCAAGCTCGACCCGAGCAGCGAAAGTTTCACCGCATGACGCTCAACACCCACGATCGCCCCGTCGCGCCCTTGCCAAGTCTGCCCACGGGCATTTACCGCCACTACAAAGGCGGCCGGTATGAGGTCTACGGCGTGGCGCGCCACAGCGAAACGCTGGAGCCGGTGGTGGTCTACCGGCCGTTGTACGGCGAGCGTGCACTGTGGGTGCGACCGTTTGCCATGTTCACCGAACGCATCGAAGCGGGCGGGGAATCGCGCCTGCGCTTCGAGCTGGAAACACCGCGCGCCGCACGCTGCGATCTGGCGTGAGCGCTTTGGGGGCCAGCCGGCGCCGCGCTCAGACCCCTCATTTGCAGGGCAAACGACCAATTTGATTGGTGCGGCATGGGAATGTCGCTACCATACGCTCGTTTGAATTAAACGCATGTTTTAAACTGCGAGCGGCGGCTGCACGAGATCGACAGCTCAACAGCCAGCCCCATGGAGACACCCTTTGGCGCTTCAATCCGTATCCGGTCGAACGCAGTCGGCCGACACCAAAACCCGCATCCTCGACGCCACCGAAGATCTGTTCGTTGAATTCGGCTACGAGAGCATGTCGCTGCGCCAGATCACATCGGCAGCGCAGGTCAATCTGGCCTCGGTCAACTATCACTTCGGTGGCAAGGAAGCGTTGATCCAGGCGGTGTTGTCACGCCGGATGGACAAGCTCAATGATGAGCGTTTGAAACTGCTGGATGCCCTGCAATCGACCCAAGGCGCCGCGCTGACCTGCGAGCATGTGCTCGTGGCCATGTTTCTGCCGGCCCTGCGCATGGCCGGTTTCGACGAGGCGGGCGGGCCGCGATTCCTGAGATTTCTGGGGCGCGCCTACACCGATGTGTCGTCGGTCGTGCAGGACTTCGTCAACGGGCACTACACGTCGTCGCTCGGGCGTTTTTTCGACGCGTTCCAGCAGACTCTGCCGCAGTTGCCGCGCCAGGAACTCGGCTTTCGCCTGCATTTCGCCATGGGCGCGGTGGCGGGCGTGCTGGCGAGCTCGAACACGAATCGCCTGGTGCATGACTTCACCCGAGGTCAGTCGGATGACGAGGCGGTTGTCATCGGGCGGCTGGCCGCGCTGATGGTGGCTGCTCTCAACGCGCCACTGCCCGACCCCGCGCAATTGGATGCGCTGAAGACCATCATCGCGCGGGCCGACGAATCGCGTGCCGCCGAGTCTTCTCGGTGACTGCCTTCATCTTTTTCTCAACTTTCAACCTCGCTTAGTGTCATGAAAGACGGATACATCGACTTCGCCAACTCGGCCATGGGCGCCAAGCTCGTCAACGCATTGGGCTTGCCCAAGCCGCTGCCCCTGGAGCGCCACAAGGCGGGCGCGCCCGTGCTGTCGGGGCCGGCGCTGATCGGCGCATCGGAGGGCGCTGCGTTGCTCGAGCCCATCGCCAAAGTGCTGGCTGCCATCAAGGCGCAAAGTTATGCCCACGAGCGGGCCGTGCAATGGGTTGGCGTTGCCAACGCGGCGGGGCTGACCACCGGGCGTTGGGGCGGTGAAAAGGTCAAGGCCCTGGTGTTCGACGCCACGGGCCTGAGCGACAGCACGCAGTCCGACGCGCTGTACTGGTTCTTCCATGACGCCGCTCGTTCGGTGCTGCCGTGCGGCCGCATCGTCGTGCTGGGGCGTCCGCCCGAGCAGCAAACCAGCAGCCGCAAGGCGACGGTGCAGCGCTCGCTTGAAGGCCTGACTCGTTCGCTGGGCAAGGAGTTGCGCAAGGGCATCAACGCCCAATTGGTGTACGTGGCCGAAGGCGCCGAAGATCAGGTCGAGTCGACGCTGCGCTTCTTGCTGTCGCCGCGCTCGGCCTACGTATCGGGCCAGGTCATTCGCATCGGCAAGCCGATTGGCGCCTCGCAGGCACCGGCGGACTGGAATCTGCCGCTGTCGGGAAAGAAGGTGTTGGTGACGGGTGCTTCGCGCGGTATCGGCGCATCGATTGCCGAGGTCGTGGCGCGCGACGGCGCCCAGGTCATCGTGCTCGACGTGCCCCAGGCGCAAGCCGGGCTCGACGAGGTGGCCAAGAAGATCGGCGGCAAGGCCCTGGCCCTCGATATCGGCGCGCCCGACGCCCCCCAAAAACTGGTGGACGCCGCCAAGGCCGACGGCGGTTGGGACGCGATCATCCACAACGCCGGCATCACCCGCGACAAGACCATCGCCAACATGAAAGAACACCTCTGGCAGATGGTGGTCAACGTCAACCTGTCGACGCAAGAGCGCATCAACGACGCCATGGTCGAGTCGGGCGCGCTCAAGTCGGGCGGCCGCATCGTCTGCGTCTCGTCGATTTCGGGCATTGCCGGCAACATGGGGCAGACCAACTACGCGGTGTCGAAGGCCGGCGTGGTCGGCATGGTTCAAAGCACCGCCCCGGCGCTGGCCGCCAAGGGCATCACCATCAATGCGGTGGCCCCCGGTTTCATCGAAACCGCGATGACCGCCGCCATCCCGTTTGCCATCCGCGAGGCGGGCCGTCGCATGAACTCGATGAGTCAGGGCGGTCAGCCGGTGGACGTTGCCGAAGCCATCGCCTGGTTTGCAGGCCCGGCATCTGGCGGGTTGACCGGCAACGTCATCCGGGTTTGCGGACAAAGCCTGTTGGGCGCCTGAGGCCACGAATCATGTTGATGCGCACAGCCGAGACCACCATGAAGACCATCGAGATCAGCAGCACGCCTTCGGCGCTCAGCCTCTACAGCTCGGCGCTGCGTTCTTCGAGCAAGCGGCCCGGCTCGGCCGAGTTGCCTGCGGTTCGGCTGGTGCGATCGGGGGTCATGCTCGATGGCGCGCACATCGAGCGCTATGCCCGGGTGTGCGGCTTTCGCATGTCGCAAGGCGTGCCGCCAACGTATCCGCACATGCTGGCCTTTCCGCTGCAAATGAAGCTCATGTGCTCGCCAGCCTTTCCGTGGTCGGTGATGGGCCTGGTGCATCTGGGCAACACGATCGAGCAGCATCGTGCGCTGGCGCCGGGCCAGAAGCTCGACGTCGAGGTTGCCACCGGCGAGCTCATTGCGCATGACAAGGGCCAGGTCTTCTCGCTGCTCAGCCGCGCCACGCGCAACGGTGAGCTGGTGTGGGAGAGCGCGAGCTACTACCTGCGCATGGGCGTGCGTGCCCCGCGCGGCACGCCGTATCAAAGCGCGCTGATCGATGACACCCCCTTGTCGCGCCAGGCCGACTGGCAGGCGCGCGCCGACATCGGCCGTCGCTACGGCAGCGTCTCGGGCGACATCAACCCGATTCACCTGTCGGCCGTGTCGGCCAAGCTGTTCGGATTCAAGCGCGCCATCGCCCACGGCATGTGGACCAAGGCCCGGGCACTCGCGACGCTGCTGCCGCAGGAACCGGTCGAGCACGTGCTGGCGCAAGTCGAGTTCAAGACCCCGCTGTTTCTGCCGGGGCGTGCCACCCTCTGGACTGGCCAGACCCAGCAGGGCGTGCTCTTCGAGGTTCGCAACGGCCGAGGCGACAAGCCTCATCTGCGCGGCAAGCTCGCGCTGTAAGGCGGCTCGCCCAGATTTTCAAGACCAATCAGATTTTCGTTTCAGGAGACAAACTCATGACCGCCATTCGCCGCGTCGCCATCCTGGGTGGCAACCGCATTCCGTTTGCACGCTCCAACACGGTGTACTCGCACGTGTCCAACCAAGACATGTTGACCGCCGCGCTGCAGGGCTTGGTCGATCGTTTCAACCTGCACGGGCTGCGTCTGGGCGATGTGTCGGGTGGCGCGGTGATGAAGCACTCACGCGACTTCAACCTGGTTCGCGAAACCGTGCTCTCGACCACGCTGGCGCCCGAGACGCCCGCGTTCGATATACAGCAGGCCTGTGGCACCGGCCTTGAGGCCGCCATGCTGATCGGCAACAAGATTGCGCTGGGCCACATCGACTGCGGCATCGCCTGCGGCGTCGATACCACGTCCGACGCGCCCATCGGCGTCAACGAGAAGATGCGCAAGATCCTGCTCGAAGCCAACCGCAAGAAGACCACCGGCCAGAAGCTGTCGCAAATCGCCAAGGTGCGCCCGAGCATGCTGATCAAGCCGACGATCCCGCGCAATGGCGAGCCGCGCACCGGGCTGTCGATGGGCGAACACGCCGAACTGATGGCCAAGGAATGGGGCATCACCCGCGAAGATCAAGATCAACTCGCGCTGGCCAGCCACAAAAATATGGCGGCCGCTTATGAGCGCGGCTACTTTGCCGATCTCATCACGCCCTACAAGGGCCTGAGCCGCGACAACAACATGCGCCCCGAACTGACTATCGAGAAGCTGCGCTCGCTCAAGCCGTGCTTCGACAAGAAGGTCAACCCCGGTCAGGGCACGCTGACTCCGGGCAACTCGACGCCGCTGACCGACGGTGCCTCGGCCGTGCTGCTGGCGAGCGAAGACTGGGCTCGCGAGCGCAACCTCCCGGTGCTGGCGTATCTGACTTTCAGCGAGGTGGCGGCGGTGGATTTCTTCAACAAGAAAGAAGGCTTGCTGATGGCGCCGGCCTACGCCGTGCCCCGCATGCTGGCTCGTGCCGGCATCGCGTTGCAGGACTTTGATTTCTACGAAATCCATGAAGCCTTTGCCGGCCAGGTGCTGTGCACGCTCAAGGCCTGGGAAGACGCCAAGTACTGCAAGGAGCGCCTGGGGCTCGACAAGCCGCTAGGTTCGATCGACCGCAGCAAGCTCAACATCAACGGCAGTTCACTGGCTGCGGGGCACCCCTTCGCCGCCACCGGCGGTCGCCTCATCGCGACGCTGGCCAAGATGCTCGGCGACAAGGGCTCGGGCCGTGGCCTGATCTCGATCTGCGCGGCCGGTGGCCAGGGCGTGGTGGCCATCCTCGAGAAGTAACGCTTGCACTCGGCATCACTTGGGTCACGGAGTTGACGCAAGTGACGCTCCGGTATGATCTGCAACGCGCGGTAACGCGCGTACCACATCATGGGCCGACCTGCTGTATCGGGTGACGGTTCCTCCTGAAAACAGGAATAAAGAGGAGATTGAGATGACACAAGCAGCGTATGCGCCGGCAGCGGTCAAGCCATCCGTCTTGAACGCGGATGGCACGACCAACCGAATCTGGCTGTCGAGCTATGTGGCCGGCGTGCCGGCAGAGATCAACCTGAACCAGTACGAATCGCTGAACGCGTATTTCGACGAGTGCATCTCGAAGTTCCGCCCACGCGTGGCCTTCGTCAGCGTGGGTAGCGAACTCACCTACGCCGATCTTGAAAATAAGGTGCAGGCCTTTGCGGGGTGGCTGCAAAGCCAGGGAGTCAAGAAGGGCGACCGCGTCGCCATCATGAGCCCGAACCTGTTCCAGTATCCGGTCTGCCTGTTCGCCATCTTGCGCATTGGGGCGATCGTGGTGAACGTCAATCCGCTGTACACGGCGCGTGAGCTTGCGCACCAGTTGAAGGACAGTGGCGCTGAAACCATCATCGTGATGGAGAACTTCGCCAAGACGTTGCAGGACGCGCTGCCCGGCACGGCCGTCAAGCGCATCGTCCTCACGCAACTCGGCGATCTGCTCAGCGACGGCATCAACCTCAAGGGCCGCGCGCTGAACTTCGTGCTGCGTCATGTGCAGAAGATGGTGCCGGCGTACTCGCTGCCCGGTGCAATCTGGCTACGCACGGCGCTCAAACAAGGCGCCAAGGTCGCCGTCAAGCCTGTGCAGGTCAAGCGCGACGATCTCGCCTTCTTGCAATACACCGGCGGCACCACCGGCGTGGCCAAGGGCGCCATGCTGACTCACGGCAATGTGCTGGCCAATTGCCTGCAAACCAAGGCCTGGGCCGACAACCAGTGGTCCGAGTCCGAAATCGAGACGATGCTGACGCCGCTGCCGCTGTATCACATCTACTCGCTGACGGTGAACTGCCTGATCTTCCTGGGCGTTGGTGGGCGCAACGTGCTGATCGCCAATCCGCGCGACACCAAGCGCGTGATGATGATCATCAAGAACGAGAAGTTCAGCGCCGTGTCGTGCGTGAACACGCTGTTCACGTCATTCCTGGACGACCCCGAGTTCAGCAAGCTCGACTTCTCGAAGCTCAAGCTGGCGATGGCAGGCGGCACCGCGCTGCAACGCTCCGTCGCGGAGCGCTGGCACAAGGTCACGGGCAACTGCATCGTCGAAGGCTATGGCCTGACCGAGTGCTCGCCGATCGTGACGATGAATCCCGTTGACATCTCGAAGCCGATGCCGGTGTTCACCGGTTCGATCGGCTTGCCGCCACCTTCCACCGAAGTGCGCCTGCGTAGCGATGACGGCGCCTGGGTCGAGATCGGCGAGCCGGGCGAGATCTGCGTGCGTGGCCCGCAAGTGATGAAGGGCTACTGGAACCGCCCCGAAGAAACAGCCAAGGTCATCGACGCAGAAGGCTGGTTGTCGACTGGCGACGTCGGCGTGATGGACGACAAGGGCTTCTTCAAGATCGTCGATCGCAAGAAGGACATGATCCTGGTTTCCGGCTTCAACGTGTATCCGAACGAGATCGAGGACGTGATCGCCATGCACGACGAGGTCAAGGAGGTCGCCGTGATCGGCGTTCCGGACGCCAAGTCGGGTGAGGCGGTCAAGGCCATCATCGTGCCGCGTGACCCGAAGCTCACCAAGGAAGCCATCCTGGAGCATTGCCGCGCGAACCTGACGGGCTACAAGATGCCTCGCCACATCGAGTTCCGCACCACCGAGCTGCCCAAGTCGCCGGTCGGCAAGATCCTGCGCCGCGAACTGCGCGACAGCAAATAAACTGCCGGGCAACTACCTTGGCGCCGCGTGTGACTCAGGTCGCACGCGGCGTTTTGTTTTGTGCGCCTGACCGAAGGCTGGCATGAGTTGCAAATTCAATCTGCATCATCGATTGCGGGTGCGTTGGGCGGAAGTCGATCCGCAAGGCATCGTCTTCAATGCCCACTATCTGACGTATTTCGATACCGCCATGACCGAATATTGGCGGGCACTCGGTCTGCCCTACGAGGCGCTGGTGAACCGATTCAAGGGCGACCTGTTCGTCCGCAAGACCACCATCGAGTATCAAGACAGCGCGCGTTTTGACGATCTGCTGACCGTGTCGGCTCGCTGCGATCGGCAGGGGCGGTCTTCTCTGACCTTCGCGTTTGCGCTGACTCGGCAAGACAGCCCGCTGGTGAGTGGTGAACTGGTCTACGTGTTCGCCAGCCAGGCCGCCCGGCAGCCCAGCCCGGTACCCGATGAGCTGCGCGAGCTGATCAACGCCTACGAGGCGGGCAAGCCGATGTACGAGGTGCGTGTGGGCGACTGGAACGCGCTGGGCGCTGATTCGCGGCAGGTGCGTACGGCGGTGTTCATTGACGAGCAGAAGATCCCTCCGGACATGGAGTGGGATGACGCTGACTCCGGCTGTCTGCACGCTGTGGCCTACAACCGCCTGGGCATGCCGGTGGCCACGGGGCGCCTGCTTGAGCATGTACCGGGCGTCGCCAAGATCGGCCGCATGGCGGCGGTACAGGCCGTGCGCGGCGGTGGGGTGGGGCGGCGCGTGCTCGATGCACTGATGCAAGCCGCTCGCGAGCGGGGCGACCGCGAGGCCTTGCTGCACGCCCAGGTGTCGGCGTGCGGCTTCTACGCCCGCGCCGGCTTTGTAGCGCGCGGGCCGGAGTTCGATGACGTGGGTATTCCCCACGTCGAGATGACACGGCTGCTATGAGGTCGGCGTTTCAGGCGGCCAGGCGGGCAAAACGAACTGCTGTTGGGTGGCTGGCTTGCCGGAGTGAAAGGTGCGCTCGAGCACTGCGGTGAGCCAGCCGGTGTCCAGCCGTTCACAGATCAACACGGTGCTGCAGCGGGTGCCGTAGCGTCCGTCGAATAGGTTCACATGAGCGGCCGACAAGGCTCGCTCCGCCTCCAGCGGCACGCCGGTGGACGGCAATTGATCGTCCGGCGCCAACTGGGTGTCTTCGAGCACGGCAAACAGGCGCGCGGCCAATGCATCGCGGTCGACGGCCTCGGTCACGCTGTCGGCCATTGCTCGCTTGAGCGCCTGAACCTTGGGCCAGGGGGTGTCGAGTTCCGCATTGGATAGCCCGTAGACGCCCGAAGCCAACGCTCGCGGCCGTGGATGCCGACTGGAGGCGTACCAGCCGGCCGGGTTCGATGACCCGTTGGCGACGAGGGCACTCAACTCAAACGCCATCAGATTGAATCCGTTGTAGGCGGCGAGATCATGCCGAGTCCAGAATGCATCGAATTGGTCGCGGCTGCGCAGCCATTCCGGCACCAAGGCGCCCCGCGATGCGGCCGTGTCCCGATGTTCGCTGGGGTTGCGGATGTTGGTGAGCAGGGCCAGTCGCCCGGATTCGGACAAACCCAGCCAGGTGCCACCAGCATCGAGATCTCGCCCGGCCAGAATGAACGGCGCGGCATCGGGCCACCACTGCATGGGTTCGGCCTTCCGATCGAAGAACTCGTCGCGATTTGAGGCCAGCACGAACGGAAAGCGCGGGTTCTGACCCAGCGCGACGGCCGCTAGACACATGATGCAAAGACTTCGATGTGGCGGGTGCCGGCCGGGTCGTCAGCCCTGGGCGGATTCGGTAGTTTCGTCGGGCAGCGAATAAGGCAGATCAACGACATGCATAACCGGGCCATCGGGAGAGCCCAGGTGCAAGCCCGCACCCTCTAGCGCAGCCAACTTGGTCTCAACAAGCGCGCTGAAACCACGGGTGGGGTGCGGCGCGATGTTGACGACCATGCCGCAGGGTTGGCCCGAATCCTCGGCGCTGAAGATTTCTTGTCCGGGCTGCGCGGCCGCGTCCGTCTGCGTCAGAACGGCGCGTCGCTTGAGCTTGCCCAAATATTGACTGCGCGCCACGATTTCCTGCCCCGGGTAGCAGCCCTTCTTGAAGTTGACTCCGCCCACCAGCTCGAAATTGACCATCTGTGGAACGAATTGCTCCACCGTGCCGGCCACGATCGATGCCACGCCGCTGGTGACGTCCAGCCACTTCCAGCTGTCGAGCGGCAGGGCGGGGTTGCCGGCCAGCAGGGTGTCGGCCTGGGCAGCCGGCCCGGCCCACAGATAGCGGCGCACATGGGCGCCGTTGGCACTGCCATCGGGCAGGCGGGTCAGCACGCCGTCGGCTTGCGCCACGCTGCTCCACACGGCCAGATCAAGGTCGCCCAGTCGAGCCTGCGCGCTGGGGCCCGTGAGCCCTATCAGCGCCACGTCGCTTGAAGCGTCGTCGAGCTTGACCTTGGCGCGCAGCACGAACATGCTCAAGCGCTTGAGCGTGGCGGGCAGCAAGTCGGCACTGCATGCCAGCCAATACTGATTGGGCTGCGGGCAGATCGCGACGAAGCTGGCCAGCATGCGACCCTTGGCCGTGCAGAGGGCCCCCAGACGCGCCTGATGAGCGGCGAGCGTCTTGATGTCTTGACTCAACTGACCATGCAAGAAGGTGGCGGCATCGTCGCCTTGCGCCCGGATCACACCCCAGTGCTGGAGTCTGACGGCGCCATCAAGTTGAATTGCGGAGGTGTTCACGTGACTAAGAAGCAAAGGCTGAGGACGAAGGGGCGGCGGGCACGGAGCCGCGCCGTCGGATGATTATCATCGCGGGTCTTTGAAGCACCCATCATGAAGCAAAAGAGAAGCAAGCAAGGCGGTCAGGGATTACGTGCGCTGATGGGGTGGTTGATCGCGCTGACGGTCTGTCTCGTCTTGGCCGTGGCAGCCTGGGCCTATTGGCAGGTCACACGGCCGTTGCCGTTGGCCGCGCCCAGCGTCGAGTTGTCCATCGAGCCGGGCACCACGCCTCGTGCGGTCGCTCGCAGCTGGGTCGAAGCGGGTGTACGGGTCGAGCCGTGGGTGCTGTATCAATGGTTTCGCTGGTCAGGCCGCTCGGCAGCGATCCGTGCGGGCAATTACGAGCTCACGCAGGGCATGTCGGCCCGAGATCTGCTGCGCATGATGGTGCGCGGCGACGAACGCTTGAGCACGGTGAAGCTGATCGAGGGCTGGACCTTCAAGCGGTTTCGCGCCGAGCTGGCGCAGGCGGCCGGTCTCAAGAACACCATCGGCGCCCTCAGCGATGCCGAGGTGATGGCGGCGCTCGGCGAGCCTGGTGCCATGCCGGAAGGGCAGTTCTTCCCCGACACCTACACCTTCAGCAAAGGCAGCACCGACATCGCCGTGCTGAAGCGGGCGCATCGCGTCATGCAACATCGTCTGGCCGAGGCCTGGGAACGCCGCGCTGCCGACACGCCGCTCAAGAGTCCGGCAGAAGCCCTGATCCTGGCCTCGATTGTCGAAAAGGAAACCGGGCGTGAGTCAGATCGAGGCTTGGTCGCGGGTGTGTTCGTGAACCGCTTGCGCATCGGCATGCCTTTGCAAACCGATCCGAGCGTGATCTACGGCCTGGGCGATCGTTTCGACGGCAATCTCCGTCGGCGCGATCTGCAGGCCGATACGCCGTACAACACCTATACCCGGGCCGGCTTGCCGCCCACGCCGATCTCGATGCCAGGGCGCGCCTCGCTGCTGGCGGCGGCGCTGCCCATGCCCACCAAGGCGCTGTATTTCGTGGCGCGCGGCGATGGATCGAGCGAATTCAGCAACTCCCTGGCCGAGCACAATCGAGCTGTCGATCGTTTCCAGCGCAATCCAACCAGAAAAGGCCCCTGATGGAGCACGCCGCAACCCCGTCCACACCAGCCCACGGCACGCCCCCCGATGCCGCCCCGCTGCGCGGACGATTCTTGAGTTTCGAGGGCATTGACGGGGCGGGCAAGACCACGCACATCGACGCCCTGGAGCAGCGATGGCGTGCGGCTGGGCTCGATGTGGTTCGCACGCGGGAGCCGGGCGGCACGGCCTTGGCCGAGCGCCTGCGCGAGCTCGTGCTGCATCAGCCGATGGACGCGCTTACCGAGGCGCTGCTGATCTTTGCAGGCCGGCGCGACCACCTGCAGCAAGTCATTGAGCCGGCGCTGCACCGCGGTGCGCTGGTGCTTTGCGATCGATTCACCGATGCCACATTTGCCTACCAGGGCGCCGGTCGAGGGTTCGACATGGCCACGCTCCAGCAGTTGGAACAATGGGTTCAGCAGGGGCGTCAACCCGACCTGACGCTGTGGTTCGATATTCCGCCGGCGGTGGCGGCCGAGCGGCTGGCGTCGGCCCGCCAGCCTGATCGGTTCGAAGCCATGGATCAGGCCTTTTTCGAGCGCGTGAATGCCGGCTATCGGGCGCGCCAACAGGCAGAGCCGCAGCGCTTCTTACGCATTGACGCCAACCAGTCGGTTGACGCGGTGGCGCGGGCGGTGCAAGCCGAACTGGCCGCCAGGGGGTGGTGAGCATGGAGCCAAGTCTGGCGACGGCCGCGACCGGCTTTGTCGGCGCCGATTACCCTTGGCTTGACGTGCCGCTCGGCAAGGCCTTGAGTACCCAGCATGGTCATGCGCTGCTGGTGCACGGGCCGGATGGTGTCGGGCAATTCGAGTTTTGCCTGCGGCTGGCTCAGGCGTGGCTGTGCGAGCACGCAGACCGCGTGCCTGGCGCACCCGCTTGCGGCGTGTGCGCCAGTTGCCACCTGGTGGCCGCGCAAGTGCATCCCGATCTGCTGGTACTCGTTCCAGAAGCGTTGCGTGAACCGCTAGGGTGGGGCGCCGCCGACAACGAATCAGCCGATTCGGGCGAGGAAAAAAAATCCAAGACCAAGCCCAGCGCCGAAATCAAGGTTGATGCAGTCCGCCGGGCGGTCGCGTTTGCGCAGCAAACCTCTGCGCGCGGTTGCTGCAAGGTGATCGTGATCTACCCCGCCGACCGCATGAACGCCGTGTCGGCCAACACCCTGCTCAAGACACTCGAAGAGCCGCCTGGCGCGGCGCGCTTCATCCTCGGTGCGGGTCAAGTCGAGGGTTTGCTCCCCACTATTCGAAGCCGCTGCCAGGCCTTTCGCCTGGATCTGCCCGACGTCAGCGCTGCCCAGAACTGGCTGACTCAGCGAGGGCTGAAACAGCCGGACGTGGCGCTGGCAGCCAGTGGCGGTGAGCCACTGACGGCGCTGGATCATGCCCGGCAAGGGCTCGATGCCGACACCTGGGTCAAGTTGCCCAGGCTGGTGCAAGCCGGGCAGGCCGGGCCGTTGGCGAATTGGCCGGTTGCGCTGGTTGTGGATACCCTGCAAAAACTCTGTCTTGACTTGACGCTCCTGTCGCTCGGGCAAGCGCCGCGCTATTTTCCGGCAAACAGTTTGCCCAAGGGTATTCCCACGCGCAGATTGGTCGGCTGGTCGGGCTCGCTAAGAAAATCCCGGCGTCAAGCGGATCACCCCTTGAATGCCTTGTTGCAAATTGAAAATCTGGTTATGCAAGCACAACAGGCTCTAACTGGTGCAGTATTACCGCCCACTTAATGCGTTCGGCCGGTAAACTGCCCTCCATGAATGAAGTCGTGAGTCGTCCGCCTATGGCCACCGCAGCTGCTGCCCCTGCCGCAGGAGGAGCTCGACCGAGCGTTATTCAGCTCGTATTCCGTGAAAAGGGCGCGCTTTACGCGGCCTATATTCCGGTGTTTGCTGACGGAGGGTTGTTCGTGCCCACCGCACGCGACTACAAACTCGGCGAGGATATCTACCTGCTGCTGTCGCTGCCCGATGATCCGCAGCGTTACCCGGTCGCCGGCAAGGTCGCTTGGATCACTCCCGCCAACGCATCTGGCGGTCGCACCCAAGGTGTGGGCGTCAAATTCCCGTCCGATGAGAAGACACGCTTGTTGCGTGTCAAGATCGAAGAAGTCCTCGGGACTTCGATCTCGTCAGCCAAACCCACCCAAACCCTGTAGCGCGGCGCTCCGCTCGACGCGCCTGGTTTCTGGGGCGCGGGGCCCTTCATCGCTACAGCATGTTTGTTGATTCCCACTGCCATCTGAACTTCCCGCAACTTCGTTCGGAGTTGCCTGCCATTCGCGATGCCATGGCGCAAGCCCAGGTCGATCGCGCGCTTTGCATTTGCACCACGATCGAAGAGTTCCCTGAAGTCCACGCCCTTGCACAGGGATACGACAATTTCTGGGCCACGGTTGGCGTGCATCCCGACAACGAGGGCGTTCACGAACCCACGGTCGACGAACTCGTCGAGCTGTCCACGCACGGCAAAGTGGTCGCGGTGGGTGAAACCGGTCTCGACTACTACCGCTTGGGCGATCGATCGCTGTCCGACATGGAATGGCAACGACAGCGCTTCCGCACGCACATTCGAGCCGCGCGCCAGGCCAAGCTGCCCATGATCATTCATACGCGCAGCGCCAGCGACGACACGTTGAGCGTCCTGCGCGAAGAGCAGGGCGAAAAGGTCGGTGGTGTGTTCCATTGCTTCACCGAAAGCCTGGCCGTGGCGCGGGCTGCGCTGGATCTGGGTTTCTACATTTCGTTTTCCGGCATCCTGACATTCAAGACCGCACAAGAATTGCGCGAGGTGGCCCGCTACGTGCCGCTCGACCGCTGCCTGATCGAAACGGACAGCCCCTACCTTGCGCCGGTGCCGTATCGTGGCAAGACCAACAACCCGTCGTACGTGCCCCATGTGGCACGGCAACTGGCCGAGTTGAAGGCTTGCGATATCGAGACCATTGCAGAGCACACCAGCCGGAATTTCGAGACGCTGTTCCGAGTTTGACCTCGTGTGCCGAGCGGCACACGGGACTTCCCTGTCAGTGTGTTTCTGACATTCGATATGGCTGGCTGCCGACTGTTAGCGCCCGGGCTTGCCGCCTAGAGTCACCTCCATCGCATGTCATTTTTCACACTGGAGGTCGTATGCAACATCAAGGTCTCGTCGCCAATCCGTTCGCGCTGATGATGGATCCGGAAGCCGTGTTTCAAGCCATCGAATGTTCGGATCGCCTGAATCGCCTGCAGCGCCGCGTCTGTCGCCCGCTGGACAAGCCTTTGATTCCGAAAATCGGCGACGACGCCGACGCATTCGACCAATCGGTTGATGCCGAACCCGACCTGCCCACGGCAGAAGATCTGTCGGCCTGACCGCACCGAATCGGCTGGCCCGCCGCCTCCAGCGGGTCGGCCCGCATCAGCGCCATTGCTGATGCGACGTGATCGCCTTGAGCTGACGCAACTCACCGTGTCTTCTGCGTGACCGCGTCAGGCTCTTTAGATCAAGCGATGGCCAGACTGCCTACAATGCGCGCCGTCTAGGAGCGCGTTTATGAGCATCAAGTCCGACCGTTGGATCCGTACCCAAGCCGTTGAGCACGGCATGATCGAGCCGTTCGAGCCCGGCCAGGTTCGCGTTGCCGCAGACGGCCATCGCATCGTCAGCTACGGCACCAGCAGCTACGGATACGACATCCGCTGCGCTGACGAGTTCAAGATCTTCACGAATATCAATTCGACGATCGTCGACCCGAAGAATTTCGACGAGAAAAACTTCGTCGACTTCAAGGGCGACGTCTGCATCATTCCGCCGAACAGCTTTGCGCTGGCCCGCACGGTGGAATATTTCCGCATCCCGCGCAATGTGCTCACGATCTGCCTGGGCAAGAGCACCTATGCCCGCTGCGGCATCATCGTCAATGTCACGCCATTCGAGCCCGAATGGGAAGGTTACGTGACCCTGGAATTCAGCAACACCACGCCGCTACCCGCCAAGATCTATGCAGGCGAAGGCTGCGCCCAGGTGCTGTTCTTCGAGAGCGACGAGGTGTGCGAAACCAGCTACCGCGATCGAGGCGGCAAATATCAAGGTCAAACAGGGGTCACGCTCCCCAAGACCTGACCCCCCGCAAATCGAGGGGGTGATTAATGCCGCATGTCGGCAATCTTTTGCTAATTGTTAATAGGCGGTAACAATACGTGTCATTGACGCGGGTTACGATGAAAGCAGTTGTGAAAACAACGTGAAGCTTTCATTTTTGGTTATAGGCGGGCAGTATGCGCCGACCCATTCACTCAGCGGCACTCATCAATTCGTTCTTCGACAGTCTCACCGCCGACCAGCGCGATGTGGCCCAGGCGTTGCAACAGGCCATTCTTCAAGCAGCGCCCCATCTGCGGCAAGAAGTGAAGTGGGGCAATCTGTGCTTCTCCGACGAAGGCGAAAATCTGATCGCCATCGTGCTGCACAAGTCTCAAGCACACATGCAAGTCTTCAACGGCGCGCAGTTGGTTGACCAGTTTCCGCAACTGGAGGGCACCGCGCGGGGCATGCGGCTGATCAAGTGCCGCTACCGTCAACCCATCGATCAAGCTTTGGTCGCTGCCATCACGCATGCCGCCATCAAGGCTCTGGGCTGAGTTGCCCGATATCGGGAAGCCCCACCGTGGAGCTTGTCATCGCACTGCCTCGATGTGCTGCGGGGCAGCCACTCTTAGAATGTTTCCGTGAGTTTTCTCAACGCTGATCTGCATTGCCATTCGAATGTGTCCGACGGTACGCTGCGTCCGGAGGATCTGGCTGTGCGGGCGCGCGACAACGGTGTCGATCTGTGGGCACTGACCGACCACGATGAAGTGGGAGGGCAGCATCGCGCCATGGTTGCCGCGCTGGCCATCGGCTTGCCTTATCTGACGGGTACCGAGATTTCGGTGACGTTCGCCGACAAGACGGTCCACATCGTCGGGCTCGGGTTTGATCATGAATCTGAGCCGCTGGTGAAGGGCTTGGCCGAAACCCGAGGCGGTCGTGAGCGCCGCGCCCAGGACATCGGCGACCAGTTGGCTCAGGCCGGCATCCCCGGCGCCTATCAAGGGGCGCTGCGTTATGTTGGCAACCCGGATCTCATCTCCCGCACCCACTTTGCGCGCTACCTGGTCGAGGCGGGGGTGTGCGGCGACACCAACGAAGTGTTTCGGCACTATCTGGTCGAGGGCAAGCCTGGGTTCATCCAGCATCGCTGGGCGCGACTGGCAGACGCGGTGCGCTGGATCAACGAAGCCGGCGGTCTGGCCGTGATTGCGCATCCTGGGCGATACGGTTTCACGCCCAACGAGGAATATGCGCTTTTCAGCGAATTCAAAACGCACGGCGGGGTTGGCGTTGAAGTTGTCACGGGCAGCCATGCCGCGCACGAATTCGGCATTTATGCCGACATGGCTCGCGAATTCGATTTGCTCGCGTCGCGCGGCTCGGACTTTCACTCGCCCGACGAGAGTCGCATCGATTTGGGCAATTTGCCAGGGTTGCCGGCGAGTGTCCGACCGATATGGGATGCACTGGCGCATCGCATTCGTCAGCCCTGAGCGGGCATGCGCCGGCCCTGAGTCGGGCAACAATCAAGAATGGCTCAATATTTCGTTGTTCACCCCGAGAACCCGCAGGCACGCTTGCTCAAGCAGGCGGTGCAAATCCTGCAGCAGGGAGGCGTCATCGCCATTCCCACCGACTCCAGCTACGCCCTGGTTTGCCACCTCGACGACAAGGGGGCCGTTGATGCGATGCGCCGCATACGTGGCATCGATGACAAGCATCAACTGACGCTGTTGTGCCGGGACCTATCAGAACTCGCGACCTATGCGTGCGTCGACAACCGGCAATACCGACTGCTGAAATCCGCCACGCCGGGGGCCTACACCTTCATCCTGGACGCGACCAAAGAGGTGCCGCGGCGTGTCAGCCATCCGTCCCGGCGCACCGTCGGGCTGCGCGTGCCGGATCATGTGGTCACGCAGGCGCTGCTTGAACTCCACGCCCAGCCACTGCTGTCCACCACGCTGATCCCGCCCGGCGAGAGCGAGCCGCTGAACGACCCGCATGAGATTCGTGATCGCTTCGAAAAGCAGATTCAAGCCGTGATCGACGCTGGCGCCTGCTCCATGCTGCCCACGACGGTCGTCGATTGCACTGACGGAGAGCCCCGGGTGTTACGCCAAGGCAAGGGCGAGTTGTCTCGTCTCGGGTTGATGGCCTGAAAACGTTCGCGACGCGCGAAGCGTGGCGTCAGAGGCTGGCACGCGGGGGCCGCTGAAGCATCTCCGCCAGCTCTTGCGGGTCGAAGCCGACCAGCCGCTCGCCGCGCACCTCAAAGGTGGGGGTGCCTACACCGCCCAGCGCTTGATAGCGCGCCAAGCAAGCCGCGTTGAGATCGATGTCGCACTCGGTGAACGGAATCCGGTGCTCATCGAACCAGTGACGCGCCTTGACGCAGTACACGCAGGTCTGCGTCGAGAACATCACGATTTCGCCGGGACGTGCGTTCGATGCGATGTCCTGGGCCCAGCGACTCTCTGATCGAGCACGCCATGCGTGCATGCCGCCATAGACCAGGGCCAGCAGCGCCAGCAGTACCCACCAGTCTCGACGGCGAGGGGCGGTCATGCCGCAGGCTTGGCCTTTTGTCCGATCTTGCTCTCGGTGCCGGCCAGCAATTTCGAGATGTTGGCGGCATGACGCCAGATCAGCAGGCCACTCATCATGGCCACGCCCACCGCCACGGCGATGCTGCCGAACAGCCAGGCGGCAAGGGCCGGCGCGGCCACGGACGCCGCCAGCGAAGCCAGGGACGAATAGCGAAAAACGACGGCCATCACCAGCCAGACCAGCCCGCAAGCCAAACCGAGCCAGCCGCTCAGCCCCAGCAGCACACCCGCAGCCGTGGCAACGCCTTTGCCCCCCTCGAACCGAAAGAACACCGGCCACAAGTGCCCCAGGAAGGCGCCGCCGCCCACGGCGATGGCGGCATAAGCTGGCCATGCGAGCTCGGCTCCCCAACGCACGGCCAACCAGGCCGGCAGCCATCCTTTGAGCGCATCGAACACCAGCGTCAGAATCGCCGCGCCTTTGTTGCCTGAGCGCAAGACGTTGGTCGCGCCGGGATTCTTGGAGCCGTAGGTGCGAGGGTCCGACAGGCCGAACAGGCGGCTGACGATGACCGCAAACGACAGCGAACCGAGCATATAGGCAGCCACAACGGCCACTGAAAGCGAAACCAAGGGTGTGAGCATGGGCGACAAATGAAATGCAAAAGGTTGGACGGCAAGCGTCTGGCCCCCGAGTTTAGGGGCTGCCGTGCCTGGAATCGGCTCGCGCCGTGGGTAAGTCCCCATGACACAGCCTGGAGCCGCCCCCACCATGCCAGCCGAAAACCTTGTCGGCTTTGCCTTTCTTTCGACCTCTACCGGATTCATATGTTGCATCTCGACCGTACCCGCTCGACCAAGTGGTTTCTGGCGCTGCTCGTGGCAGTTGTCGCAGCAGGCGCCTGGTGGGGGTGGACGGCCAGTCGACATGCGCCCGGCCAAGATGGCGCGTCGGGCAGCGTCTTCCCGTGGTCGCGGGCTGATCAATCGACCAGCAGCGCGACGCCCACCGCGAATGGCAACAAATGGGTGGAGTCGTTGTCCAAGCCGACGCCGCCTGATCAGAGGCCCGAGTTCTTGACGGAAGACGAATGGAAATCCTTGCGCGAGGCGCTTAAAGACACGCCGAACCGCGAGCATGAGCAGGCACGCATCGTCGAATACTTGCGCTTTCAAAAGATGTTCCAACTCTGGCAGTCGATGCGTGATTCGCAAGACGCTGCCAAACGTCAAGCTCTGGCCAAGGACTTGCTCGACGCCATTCCGCAACGCCTTGAGAACCGTGAGGTGAGTGCTGGTGAAGCGCAACTGCTGCAAGCCACCTTGCTGGAGGAACTGATCCCCGATGCGCAGCAACGGCAAGTTCGGTTGCAAGCCGAAAAACAGCGGCTGACCATTCAGCCCTCCGAGACCGATGTTGCCGCGCAGCGCCAGGACACGGCCAAGCTCCAGGAATACAAGCGCCGCGAGGCGGAAGTCATTGCCCAGTGGCAGGCCATGCCCGTCGAGCAGCGGGATCAGCGCTGGCTGGAGAGCCAGCTGGACGCAGCGCGACGCGCTGCCTACGAAGGGCGCTGACTCGCCGCCATCAGATCGGGGCCAGTTGCCCGGTTCCGAAGATCAAGTCGTGCGCCGCTAGAATGGCCGGAGGCGCTTCTCGGCGCGCGGCGGTTGGGTATCCTTCATGGCTGCCGCTCGCCAGGCACCCCTCATTTCCTTGATACCCCTCTGGTCGTCGCCCCGGCGTGGTTCGGGCGCGATGCCTGATCGCAATGCTTGCGATCCTTGCTTAGTCAATGAAGCAAATTCCTTTGGCGCTGGGGCCTGACCCGGCTTTCGATTTCGACAATTTCGCCGAGGGCGCCAACGCCCAACTGGTGCATGCCTTGCGCGACAACCCACTGCCGAGCGGCCCGATCTACCTTTGGGGCGCGGCCGGTTCCGGCAAAAGCCATCTGCTGCATGCCACGGCCCATCGCGTGGGGGCTGGAGGCGGCCAGGTGCTGTGGGCTGGCCCCAATCGCCCGCTGCCCTGGACATGGCCCGATGACGAACATGCCACACAACCGGCGCTCGCCGTGATCGACGATTGCCACGCGCTGGCCCCGGATCAGCAGCAGGCCGCGTTCAGCCTGTTCGTCACCGGCGCCGGCGCCGGGCATTGCATTCTGGCTGCGGGAGCCTGTCCGCCGGTGGACTTGCCGTTGCGCGATGATTTACGGTCTCGCCTAGGATGGGGGCTGGTCTTCAAGACCGAGCCGCTGACCGATGAAACGGTAGACCAGGTTCTGCGCCAGGAGGCTGCCCGCCGGGGCATCGAACTGGGCGACGACGTCATCCGCTATTTGCAGACGCGCTTCGAGCGAGATCTCAAGTCGCTGATGTCGCTGCTCGATCGCCTCGATCATTTCTCGCTCGTTGAAAAGCGCGGCATCACGGTGCCGCTGCTCAAGCAAATGCTGTTACAAGACGCCTCATGAATCTGTGCCTGTTCGACCTCGATCACACCTTGCTGCCACTCGACTCCGACCACGAATGGGGCGAGTTCATGGTGCGCGTGGGGTGGGCTGACGCCGCAGTGTTTCGCAGTCGAAACGACGAGTTCTATCGCCAATATCAAGAGGGCGTTCTCGACCTTCCGGCGTACATCGACTTTGCAACCGGCGTTTGGCGGCACCGCTCGACCCGCGAGTTGAACGAAATCCATCAGCGTTTCATGCGCGAAGTCATCGAGCCAGCCCTGAAACCCCAGGCGCTGGATCTGGTGCGGCAGCACCAGGAGCAAGGTGATCTGGTTGCAGTGGTCACCGCCACCAACGAATTCGTCACCACGCCGATCGTCGAGGCATTTGGCGTGCATCATCTATTGGCCGTGAAACTGATGCGCGGCCAGCATGGACAAGTGACTGGCGCCATTGATGGCGTGCCGACCTTCAAGGAAGGCAAGATCACCCGTGTCGAGCAATGGCTGGCCGAGCGGTACTTGTCTCTTGACGCCTTTGAACGGGTGAGCTTTTACAGCGACTCGATGAACGACTTGCCGCTGCTGGAGCGGGCAACCGACCCCGTGGCAACCAATCCCAGCCCGCCACTCGAAGCCATCGCATTGGCTCGTGGCTGGCGCATTTTGAAATTGTTCGCATGATCAAGAAATTCATCAGCTCGCTGCTGACCAAGCGGCGTACAGCCGCCTCGCCGGTGAAGCACAGCCACAAGACGGGGCATCGCGAAGACATCCCGCATCGAGATCACGGCATTGATCTGAGCTTGGTCGATGATCGCGCGGTCAAGGTCGTCGAGACGCTGCAGCAAGCGGGCTTCGAGGCCTACATCGTCGGCGGCGCGGTACGCGATCTGCTGCTGGGGTTGCGGCCAAAGGACTTCGACGTGGCCACCAACGCCACGCCCGAGGAGGTC
Organism: Aquabacterium sp.; assembly: GCF_041915145.1. GTDB lineage: Bacteria > Pseudomonadota > Gammaproteobacteria > Burkholderiales > Burkholderiaceae_C > Aquabacterium. Next base: position 64,730 of record NZ_JAYSBZ010000001.1, read on the forward strand.
AAGGGACTGTTCCGCCGCGCCTTCATCATCGGGCGCCGATTCCGCATCGTGCACGTGGTGTACGGGCGAGGGCGTGAGCATGAGGTGATCGAGGTGTCGACCTTCCGCGCCCATCTTGACGCCGCCGACGCCGAGCAGGTCGCGGGCAACGAAAAGACCTCGCGCGCCGAACTGGCCGGCAAGAGTCACGTAGTCGATGCCAGCGGGCGCGTGCTGCGCGACAACGTCTGGGGGCCGCAGATCGAAGACGCGGCGCGGCGCGACTTCACCGTCAACGCGCTTTATTACGATCCGCGCACGCAGATCGTCGTCGACTACCACCACGGCTTGCGCGACGCCAAGAAGCGCGTGCTGCGCATGATCGGCGACCCCGAAACACGCTACCGCGAAGACCCCGTACGCATCATTCGCGTCGTGCGTTTCGCGGCCAAGCTGGGCTTCGAGATCGACGCCAAGACCCGCGAGCCGATCAAGCGTGCCGCCGCCTGGCTTGACAACGTGCCGCAGTCGCGCCTGTTCGACGAAATGATCAAGCTGCTGCAAACCGGCCACGCGCAAGCTTCGGTCGAAGAGCTGCGCAAGCAGGGACTGGATCGCGGTGTCTTCCCGGTGCTGGAGGCCGCGCTCATCGGCGCCAGCCCGGCGCGCCAGCAGTTCGTGCAAGCCGCGTTGGCTGATACCGACCGCCGCGTCGGCGAAGGCAAGCCCGTTGCTCCGAGCTTCTTGCTGGCCTGCTTGTTGTGGCACGACGTGCTGGACGGCTGGCAGCGGCTCAAGTCTCGCGGCGAAGCGCCTTTCCCGGCCCTGCAGCAGGCCATCGACACCGCCTTCGACTCGCGCATCGGCGACATCTCCGGGCGAGGCAAACTGGCCGCTGATATGCGCGAGATCTGGATGATGCAGCCGCGCTTCGACAAGCGCGTCGGCAATGGCCCGTTCACGCTGGTCGAGCAGCCGCGCTTCCGCGCTGGTTTCGACTTCTTGCGACTGCGCGCGCAGGCCGGTGAAATCGACGCCGAACTGGGCAGTTGGTGGGAGGCCTTCTCGCTCGCCGAATTGGACGAACGCAAGAGCTTGCTCGAGCAAGTCCGCCCGGCACGCACTGCAGTGCGTTCACCGCGCAAGCCTGCCGCATCGGGCGGCTCCCCTGCGGTGGCCGACGCGGAGGAGTCGTCCGCCGACCCGGCCAAGAAGCGTCGTCGCCGCCGCCGCAAGCCGGCAGGCCAGGGGAGTGGCGAGGGTGGGGCTGGCGGCGAAGCCTGACTCCGCAGAATGAGCGTCGCCTTCGTCGGGCTGGGGGCCAATCTGGGCGATGCGCGTGGCACGCTAGCCCGGGCTGCGCAGGCCCTCGACCAATTGCCGAACAGTCGATTGACCGGCGTTTCGTCGTTGTACAAAAGCGCCCCGATTGACGCTACCGGTCCCGACTATCTCAACGCTGTCGCGCAACTTGACACATGCTTGCCGCCGCTCGAATTGCTGCGGGCCTTGCTGTCGCTCGAAGCGGAGCATGGTCGCGAGCGCCCCTATGTCAACGCGCCGCGCACGCTCGACCTCGACTTGCTGGCCTACGACCAACTGACGCTGCAATTGCCAGAGCTCACGCTGCCGCATCCCCGCGCTCATTTGCGCGCTTTTGTGCTCCTGCCCTGGGCTGAATTGGCGCCAGGGGAAGTGTTGGGAGGGTATGGAACGATTGATTGCCTGAGCGTGTCGATTCGCGACCAATCGATCGAACACGTGGCGCCTGCACCTGCGTGGTGGCAACGGCAATAATTTTTGATTTGCGCAAATTTGACAGCGGTATATAATCGCTGGCTTTACTGGTAAAGCTGTGCCGAGTGCGTATAAGTAGCGTCTCTTTAGATGCTTCTGAATCACGGTAGGACGCCGGCCTTGATCCGCGGAATTTCCAGGGCTTGGCATGAACCTCGCGCATAAACGGCACTAATTTGAATTGGAAAGCAACCGTACATGACGACCATCCGTGTCAAGGAAAACGAACCGTTCGACGTGGCTCTGCGCCGCTTCAAGCGCACCATCGAAAAGCTGGGCCTGCTGACCGAGCTGCGCGCTCGTGAGTTCTACGAGAAGCCCACTGCGGAGCGCAAGCGCAAGAAGGCTGCCGCCGTGAAGCGCCACTACAAGCGCGTTCGCAGCATGCAACTGCCGAAGAAGCTCTACTGATCGCAGTCGAGCATCGGCCGTAGCGCTCCACGGAGTTCAACGGCTCGCTACCCGCCAGATCGGTTGACGCCTTTCTCAGCGGAACGCCAAAAAGCCCGCGCGGGGACGCCCATGCGGGCTTTTGTCTTTCTCACCAGGAATTCGCCATGAGTCTCAAAGATCAGATCACCGAAGACATGAAATCGGCCATGCGTGCCAAAGAGGCAGAACGCCTCGGCACGATCCGCTTGCTGCTGGCTGCGATCAAGCAGAAGGAAGTCGACGAGCGCATCACGTTGGACGACGCGGCGGTTGTCACCGTGGTCGACAAGCTGATCAAGCAGCGCAAGGACTCGATCGCCCAATATTCGCAGGCCGGGCGCACCGACTTGGCGGACAAGGAATCGGCAGAACTGGCGGTGCTCGAAGGCTACCTGCCGGCTCGCTTGAGCGAGCAGGAAGTGGCTGCCGAGGTGGTCGCCATCGTGGCCGAACTGGGCGCATCCGGCCCTGGCGACATGGGCAAGGTGATGGGGGCCGTGAAGCAGCGTCTGGCCGGCAAGGCCGACATGGGCTTGGTGTCAGCAGCGGTCAAACAGGCTCTGACCAAATAAGCAGCGGGCCGGATGGCTTTTCCGCAGTCAGGCAACGGCTGCTCGTTCTCGTCATAGATCAGGAAGCGATTCACCATGAGTTTGCCCCTCCAGACCTTGAGCGCCGACGTGTGCGCAGCCCCCCAGCTTTCGCCAGAAGCTATGGCCGACGTGGCGCGGGCTGGTTTCAAGAGCGTGATCAACAACCGCCCTGATTTCGAAGGCGGGCCGGATCAGCCCACCAGTGCCAGCATCGAAGCTGCGGCTCAGGCGGCCGGGCTGCAATACGTGCACTTGCCGGTCAGCGGCGCTTATCAATCGCCTGAAGAAATCGCTCGCTTCGCCGAACTGCTCAAGACCTTGCCCAAGCCGATTCTGGCCTTTTGCCGCAGCGGGGCCCGCTCGGGCAAGTTGTTTTACGCTGCGACCACGGCTTGATCCGCAAAAGTCTGCATCACTCATAAAACGATAAAACCCCGCTGCCACGCAGTTGGCGAGATCGCGCCAGGCACGGGGTTGTTCTGCAACGAGGAGACAACTCGTGCCCCCCGTGATCCTCACGTACATCCGCGCGATGGACGCCATCTCGCGTCTATTCGGCCACATCGCCAGCGTATTGGTGCTGGCGACCTGCCTCATTTGTGCCGGCAACGCCACGGCCCGCTACGCCTTTCATGGCGGCTCCGGCTGGTGGTCAGACATCCAGTGGTATCTGTTCGCCGCCACGGTTTTCTTCGGCGCGCCCGTGCTGGTCACGCTCAATGAGCATGTGCGGGTGGACGTGCTCTACGGATCGCGCAGCGGCAAGACCAAGGCCGTCATTGACCTGCTGGGCTTCGTGCTGTTCTACATGCCGCTGTGCGGCGTCATGGTCTGGACGTCCATCACCTTCGTGCATGACGCCTACGTGCAGCACGAGGTGTCGAACAACGCCGCCGACCTGCTGCGCTGGCCGGTCAAGGCTCTGATCCCGGTCGGCTTCGGCCTGCTGATCCTGCAAGGCGTGGCCGAGATCCTCAAGCGTGTCGGCTTCTTGCGCGGTTCTTATGCCATGGATACGCACTACGAAAGGCCGCTGCAATGATCCCGATGGAGTTCATGGCGCCGGTGATGTTCGGCATGCTCGTCGTGGTCATGCTGATCGGGTTCCCGGCGGCGTTTTCGCTCGGCGCGCTCGGGCTGGGGTTCGGCTTTCTGGCGGTGTCGTGGGGCTACTTCCCCGAGGCATTCCTGTCGAACCTGCCGCTGCGCGTTTTCGGCATCATGTCGAACGACCTGCTGCTGGCGATCCCGTTCTTCACCTTCATGGGCGCCATCCTCGAACGATGTGGCCTGGCTGAAGACCTGCTCGAAGGCAGCGGTCAGCTGTTTGGCGGCTTGCCGGGCGGGCTGGGTTTCGCGGTCATCATCGTCGGCGCGATCCTGGGGGCCATCACCGGCACCGTGGCCGCCAGCGTGATCGCGATGGGCGTGATCTCGCTGCCGATCATGATGCGCTACGGCTACGACATGCGCTACGCCACGGGCGTGATCGCGGCATCCGGCACGATCACGCAGCTGATCCCGCCGTCGCTGGTGCTGGTGGTGCTGGCCGACCAACTGGGCAAGCCGGTGGGTGACCTGTACAAGGGCGCGATCGGCCCCTCGATATTGCAGACGCTGATCTTTCTGGCCTACACCGTAGCGGTGGCCGTGCTGCGCCCTAAGTGGGTGCCGCCCTTGCCGCCTGAGGCCCGCGTGCAGCGCGGTTGGGCACTCTGGAAACGCGTGCTGTGGGGCATGATCCCGTCGATCGTGCTGATCTTTCTGGTGCTGGGCACGATCTTCATGAGCTGGGCGACCGCCACCGAGGCGGGCGCGCTCGGCGCCATCGGCGCGCTGGTGCTGGCGGCCATGCATCGCCGCCTGAGCTGGAAGCTGGTCTGGCAAGGCATGGACTCGACGATGCGCCTGACGGCCATGGTGGTGTTCATCCTGATCGGCTCCAGCGTGTTCTCGCTGGTCTTCCAGGGTGTGGACGGCGCCAAGTGGATCGAGAACATGCTGTCGCACCTGCCAGGCGGGCGCATCGGCTTCCTGGTCGTGGTGAACATCTTCGTGTTCTTCCTGGCCTTCTTCCTCGACTTCTTCGAGATCGCCTTCATCATCGTGCCGCTGCTGGCGCCGGTGGCCGACAAGCTGGGCATCGACCTGATCTGGTTTGGTGTGCTGCTTTGCGTCAACATGCAGACCAGCTTCATGCACCCGCCGTTCGGCTTTGCGCTGTTCTACCTGCGCGGCATCGCCGACCAGATTCACAAGGGCGGAGCCATCGACCGGCCCGTGGCCTCGCGTGACATCTACCTCGGCGCGCTACCCTGGGTGGCCATGCAATTGCTGCTGGTGGCGGTGGTGATCTTCTGGCCGAACTCCGTGAGCTACTGGCTCGACAAGGAAGTGGCGGTCGACCTCGACAAGGTGAAGATCGAAGCCCCGGTGGACGACGCCCCGCCGGCGCCCGCCGCGTCGAGATCGGAGCCGGCCGTGGACGATGCCGACTCGCGAGCGCTCAACGACGCACTGAAATCCGAGGCTGCAAGCGGCAAGTGATGCGCGCCGTGCGCCCAAGAAAAACGCCGCTACATGAGCGGCGTTTCTTTTCGCGGTGGCGTGGCACCGATTACTTCAGGTTCTGCATGAAGCTGTCGAAACGCGCCTCGGTGAAGCGGAACCACAGGTTCTCGTCTTTCAAGAAGCGGGCGTAGTCTTCGTAGACCTTGCGCCAGTTGGCGTTCTTGGCGTTGAGCTCGGCGTAGATGTCTTGCGAAGCCTTGTAGGCCGCCTCCATCACATCTTTGGGCATCGGCACGAAGTTGACCTTGGCTGCGGCGAGCTGCTTCAATGCCAGCGGGTTGCGAGCGTCGTACTTGGCTTGCATGTCTACGTGAGCCTGGTACGAAGCTGCCTCGATCATGGCCTTGTACTCGCTGTTCAGCGCCTCGTAGGCCTTGGTGTTGATGAAGAAGTCGAGCTGCGGGCCGCCTTCCCACCATGCGGGGTAGTGGTAGTAGCTGGTCACCTTTTGAAAGCCGAGCTTCTGGTCGTCGTAGGGGCCGACCCATTCGGCCGCGTCGATGGTGCCCTTTTCAAGCGCCTGATAGATCTCGCCGCCGGGGATGGCCTGCGGCACGGAGCCCAGTCGCTCGATCACCCGCCCGGCGAAGCCGCCGATTCGCATGCGCAGGCCTTTCATGTCGGCCAGCGATTTGATCGGCTTCTTGTACCAGCCGCCCATCTGCGCCCCGGTATTGCCACCCGGGAAGTTGATGATGTTGTACTTGGCGTAGAACTCGCGCATCAGCTTCAAGCCGTTGCCCTCGACCATCCAGGCCGTCATCTGACGCGAGTTGAGGCCGAACGGGATGGCGCAACCGATGGCGAAGGTTTCGTCCTTGCCGAAGAAGTAGTAGGGCGCCGTGTGGGCCATCTCGACAGACGCGTTCTGCACGGCATCGACCACCTCGAACGGCTTGATCAGCTCGCCACCCGCATGCACCGAGATCTGGAACTTGCCGCCGGACATGTCGGCGATCTTCTTGGTGAAGACTTCGGCCGCGCCGTAGATCGTGTCGAGCGACTTGGGGAAGCTCGATGCCAGGCGCCAGCGCACGGTGGTCTGCGCATGGACGATGGCCGGGGCAGCACCGGCGGCCAGCACGCCTGCGAGGCCCGCGCCGCTGACAAAGGAACGTCGTTGCATGGGGGTGTCTCCTGTTGAATATTTTTTGAGTCAGACGGCGGCGGCCTCAGTGGCCAGCCACCTTCATGCGCTCGATCAGCACCGAGCCGATCGTCTTGGTGCCCATGTTGTAGGTGTCGGCGCCGACCGCTGCGATCTGCTGGAACATGTCGCGCAGGTTGCCAGCGATGGTGATCTCATGGACGGGGTAGGCGATCTTGCCGCCCTCGACCCAGAAGCCTGCCGCGCCGCGTGAATAGTCGCCCGTCACGTAGTTGACGCCTTGGCCCATCAGCTCGATCACGAACAAGCCCCGGCCCAACTTTTTGAGCATCGCGTCGAGGTTGTCCGACGCCTTCGTGAGCTTGCTGCAAAAGGTGAGGTTTTGCGAGCCGCCCGCGTGGCCGGTGGTACGCATGCCGAGCTTGCGCGCCGAATAGCTGGACAAGAAATAGCCTTGCGTCACGCCAGCGTCCACCACCTTGCGTGCTCGCGTGATCACGCCTTCGTCATCAAACGGGGCACTGCCCTTGGCTTTGCGGATGTGCGGGTCTTCATCGATGCTGATGTGCTCCGGGAAGATCCGCTGGCCCAGGCTGTCGACCAGGAAGGTGGCCTTGCGATACAGCGCGCCGCCGCTGGTGGCTTGCACGTAGGCGCCCAGCAGGCCGGCCGCCAGGGTGGACTCGAACAGCACCGGCACTTCGCAGGTCGCGATCTTGCGCGACTTCAGGCGCGACAAGGCCCGCTCGGCGGCGTAGCGGCCCACGGCTTCCGGGGACGACATATCTTCCGGCGCCCGCATCGAGGTGTACCAGGCGTCGCGCTGCATGCCGTCGCCCCGACCGGCAATCGGCGCGACCGACAGCGAATGGCGCGAGCTGGCGTAGCCGCCTCGAAAACCGCGTGTGTTGCCAGCAAAGAAGTGCGATTGCTGCGCCGACACGCCCGCGCCTTCGGAGTTGGTGATGCGCTTGTCCGTCTTGATGGCGGCGGCTTCGCAGCGGCGCGCGATCTCGGCGGCCTGATCGGCGTTGATGTTCCAGGGGTGGAAGAGGTCGAGATCCAACCGTGCGGCATCGCCCAGGGCCAGATCGGTTTCGTCAGGCAGGCCGGCCGCCGGGTCTTCGGCGGTGTAGCGGGCGATGTCATACGCGGCGCGCACGGTTTGCTCCAGCGCCTCGCGCGAGAAGTCAGACGTGCTTGCGTTGCCACGGCGCTGCCCGAGGTACACCGTGACGCCGATGGACTTGTCGCGGTTGCGCTCGACGTTCTCGATCTCGCCCTTGCGGACCGACACCGACAAGCCGGCGCCCTCGGACACCTCGGCGATCGCATCGCTGGCGCCCAGGTTCTTGGCCATCTTGAGCGCGTCTTCAACCAGTTGCTCGAACTGCTCGCGGCTGTGGGCGAAACCCTGCGACGACGTGGGAGCCGGCGAGGCCGAAGAAGAACGAGAGCGGGTGGTGTTGCGCGACATGAGGTGTGTGCTGGGGTGAAAGGCGAAACGTATGATAGCCATGCTGTGCGGTGCCCGTCCTCCTGTGGTTTGCGTGAGGTGGGGCGCCGGCCGGCAGCTGTCTACCAACGATTTCGACCCCACACCATGCACGACCCCGACGACTCGTTCGAGCCCGAAGCCGCCCCACGGCTCACCCGCAGCGAGCGCCCCAGCCGAACCCAGCGCAAGAAGGCTTCTCACGAACTGCAGGACTTGGGCGAGCACCTCGTGCGCCTGCCCGAGAGCCGCCTGGCGGACATCGAGATGCCCGAGAGCCTGCGTGATGCGATCGAGCAATACAAGGCCACGCGTTCGTTTGAAGGCAAGCGCCGGCAAATGCAGTACATCGGCAAACTAATGCGCGCGGCCGACCCCGAGCCGATTCGCGAGGCCGTGGCCGCCTTCGAGCTGGGCACCGCCCGAAACGCCCTGGCGCTGCATCAGGCCGAGCTGTGGCGCAGCGAGCTGATCAGGTCTGACGAGGCCGTCACCCGCTGGGCCGATGAATTCCCGGGCTCAGACGTGCAGCAACTGCGCACCCTGATTCGTTCGGCGCGCAAGGATGCCGCCGAGGCGCCCGAAAAGCGCAGCGGGCGAGGCTTTCGCGAGCTGTTCCAGTTCGTGAAGGCGCAGCTGGAGTCCGACTCCAGTTCCACCGGCGGTTCGGACCATCGCGACGACGACGTGCGAGAGGACTGACATGGCCAGCGTCTACCAACCCGTCAAGATCGGGCTCGTTTCTGTGAGCGACCGCGCCAGCAGCGGTGTCTACGAAGACAAGGGCATTCCGGCCCTGCAGGACTGGTTGACACGCGCATTGCGTAACCCGGTCAGCTGGGAGCCCCGCTTGATCGCCGACGAGCGTCCGCTGATTGCCGCAACCTTGCGCGAACTGGTCGACGAGCAAGACTGCGACCTGGTTTTGACCACCGGAGGCACCGGCCCGGCGCCGCGCGATGTGACCCCGGACGCCACGCTCGATGTGGCCGAGCGCGAGATGCCCGGATTTGGCGAGCAGATGCGCCAGATCAGCCTGCGCTTTGTGCCCACAGCCATCTTGTCGCGTCAGACTGCCGTGATCCGTGGCAAAGCACTGATCATCAACCTGCCGGGTCAGCCCAAGTCGATTGCCGAGACGCTCGGAGGGCTGAAAGAAGCCGCGGGAGTGAGCGTCGTGCCCGGTATTTTTGCTGCCGTGCCGTATTGCATCGACCTGATCGGGGGCCCGTATCTAGAGACGGACCCGGCAGTTTGTGCGACATTCAGACCCAAGTCGGCTTTGCGACCGATGCCGCCCAGCGAAACTTGATACCACCTGCGGCGCAGATGCCGCGCTCTTTGGCTTCGGGAGACTGCTGTCATGCGATCCATCCCACTCCTTGCTTCGAGCGTCTGGCCCGGCACGCTGCGGTGGGTGGTTGCGGCTTCGCTGGCTTGTTGTGCATCTTCCGGCTTGCAGGCTGCGGGCCGATCAGTGCATGCCTCTGCCAGATCCGCTGAACCTTGGATCGAATTGACCGTGGTGCGGCGAGACTCCCTGATCGGCTTGTCCCGTCAAGTGTTGATCTCTCCCCGTGCGTGGCGCGAGGTTGCCAATTTCAACCAGCTCGCCGACCCCAATCTCTTGCTGCCTGGGCAAGTGCTGCGCGTGCCGTCGCACCTGGTCAAGACGCTGCCGGTAGCCAGTCGCGTGATCGACGTCGAGGGCGAAGTCCAGGCCACCGACGCCAGCGGCGTGCATGCCATGCACACCGGCGACAACCTGCTCGAAGGCACGCAGCTCGCCACCAGCGAGCGAGGCTCGGCCGTGATCGGCCTGGCTGACGGCTCGCGCGTCCGTTTGCTGCCCAACAGCCTGGCGGCGCTGAGCGCCAGCCGGGTGGTGGCAGGGCGTGGCGCGCGCGGCGTGCCCGCACCGGCCTCGGTGGCGGCCAATGCGCCGAGCTCGGCACCCACCACCGGAGCGGCATCCACGCCAGCAGCCGCCAAAGGCGGCTCGCCGGCAACCGAGGGCTGGTTCGTCGGCACGATGCGTCTGGTGCGCGGCTCGATGGAGGTACTGGCCAGCAAGATCAATCGTGCCAAGCCGCTGGAGGTCGAAACCCCCACGACCGTGGTCGGCGTGCGGGGCACCGATTACCGCGTGGGCGTGGAGCCTGCTGCCGAGGCGGGCCCCGCCACCCGCGTGGAGGTGCTCGATGGCCGTGTGCAGGTGGACGCTCGCACGAGTCAGGCCCAATCAACCGCCTCGACGCTGCTGCAGCCGGGGCGGGGCGCTTACGTCAACGCACAGGGCGGCATGCAGCTGGAGCCGCTGCTGCCGGCGCCCGATCTGGCCGGTTTGGCTGAGCGGGTTGAAGTGCCGCTGGTGCGCTTTGAGTGGCCGCATCCCCAACCGGTGCGCGTACAGGTCGCGCGCGGTGCCGATTTCAACGAGGTGGTGTTCGACCAGAAGATGGCCGCCACCGAAGCCTTGCACGTGGGTGGCCTCGAAGACGGCACCTGGCATCTGCGCGTGCGGCAAATCAGCGCCGCCGGCATCGAGGGTTTCGACGCCTACCATGTGTTCGTTTTGAAGGCGCGCCCCGAGCCACCGGCATCGCAGGCGCCGCGGCCACAAACCAAGCACCCGGTCGGCGCCATCCTGTTTTCATGGGCGCCCAACGCGCTGGCCACTCACAGCCGCCTGCAGGTGGCGCGTGATGCCGAATTCAAACAACTGGTCGAGCAACGTGATGGGTTGAGTGGCGACAGCCTCAGCCTGGGCTTCAGCCAGCCCGGCCACTACTACTGGCGCCTGGGCAGCAACATCGTCAGCGCCGAGCGAGGTATTGACGCAGGCCCCTGGGGGACGGTGCAGCAGTTTGACGTGCGCCCCTTGCCGCTGCCACCGTCGAACCGCCTGGCCGAAGACGGCGCGCTGATTCTGAGTTGGGGCGAGGTGGCGGACGCCAGCGCGCCTGGTGGCGCGGCGGGCGCGGTGCGCTACGCCGTCGAATTGGCGCAAGACGAGCAATTCAAGCAACCGATTGCGCAGACCGAATTGAGCACGCCGCAATGGCGCATCAAGGGCCCTGGCTGGCATGCCGAGCCGGGCAGTATTGCGGTCAGCGGCACGGCGTACTTCCGCTACCGCACCATCGAGCCGGACGGCTACGTCTCGCCGCCCAGCGCGCCGCTCAAGGTCGAACTGCCTCGCGATCCGCGCGGCCCCTGGATGCTGTTGCTGCCGCCGGCCTTGCTGCTGCTTTGATCTGATCAGATCACTTGACCAGGCGGTTCAGGCCGTCGGCGTCGAAGTGCTCGGTGGTCTGCGCGTCTTGCGGCAAGCAGGCCCGGGCCGACTCGGTGGTGGCTTCGCCAGCCAGCTTGCGAATGGCTTCCCACAGCAGCGTGATCTGGTGCTCGTGGCCGGCGGCGTGATCGATCAGCCCGCGCATGGCTTGCGCCAGCGGGTCGTCGCCCTCGGTCACGCCGTAAGCCGAAAAACCCATGCGTGCCGCAGCCGCCTCGCGCTCGGCGCGCTTGGCATCGTCCGGGTCCACGACAGCCGCGTGCAAGATGCGCGCGGGGTTGCCAACTGCCGTAGCGCCCGCTGGAACCGGTTTGACGACCACCGCGTTCGAGCCCACGCGGGCGCCATCGCCTACCGTGAAGCCGCCCAGCACCTGAGCATTGGCGCCCACGATGACGCCGCGCCCCAGCGTCGGGTGGCGCTTGGCGCCGCGTGTGAGCGACGTGCCGCCGAGCGTCACGCCCTGGTAGATGGTGCACTCGTCGCCGATTTCGGCGGTTTCGCCCACCACCACGCCCATGCCGTGATCGATGAACACGCGGCGGCCGACCTTGGCGCCGGGGTGGATCTCGATACCCGTGAAGAAGCGGTTGAGGTGCGAAATGAAACGACCCAGCCACAAGAAGCCATGCGTCCAGCAAGCGTGCGCCCAGCGGTGCATGACGATGGCGTGCAGGCCGGGGTAGCAGGTCAGCACCTCCCAGGCCGAGCGGGCGGCCGGGTCGCGTTCGCGGATGCAGGCGATGTCTTCTCGAAGACGCGAGAACAGCATGGGTGTGGGTGTTCTTTGTTGTAAGGCGCAGGGGCAGTCAGTTTAGCGGCGCAGGAGCACAGCCCTGTGGGGTGCAAGGTCGGCGCGGTTCTGGCAGCGAGTCAAGCCGGCACGACGATCCCTTGCATCAGGCGCCGGGCGCTGCCGAGTCGCCGGGTCGATTTCGGTTCGTCGTCATCCTGATTTGCGGTGCTGCTCCCCGGCTCGAAGACCGTCAGCTCGATGGCGGCGCCAGGGAAGGGCGCCGCTTCGCTTCTGAAGTCGCCCACCTCCACCGGCTGGCCGTCTTGCAGGTCGAAGCGGGCTTCGACCGTGTAGCCTTCGTTGACTTGCCAGAGCCGCAAGGCCGCGCGCTCGCCTTGGGGCTCGACGAGTTTGAGCCACACCGCGGCCGGGCCCGCCGCAGCGGCCAGGTCGCCGATGGCGCCGCGCGAGTCGATCAAGCCCGTGACGGGGTCGACCTTGCCGCACCAGTAGTCGATGTCATGCCGAAAACGCTTGCTGCGCGACAGCACCACCACGCAGCTGGTGTCGATGGAGCCCGCACCGAGGCCGTCGATCTGCCGCCCTGTTGGGTCAGGACTGCCCATCAGGCGGGCCAACCATTGCACGCGGTCGTCGTAGTCCCGAGGCAGGTCGTCAGCACGGAAGAACAGGCCTTTGCAGGCATCGCCGCGCATCCACACAGCGTCGAGCGGGGCGTGGGGGTCAGCGCGGCTCACGGCGGGTCTCCAGGATCGAGTTGGCAATGCCGCGCAGGATGTGGATTTCTTCTTCGGTCGGCTGGGCGCGATTGAAGAGCTGGTTCAGGCGCGGCATCAGTTTCTTGGGGGCGGCGGGGTTCAAGAAACCGAGGTGAACCAAGGCTCGCTCAAAATGCCCGAGCATGCCTTGCACGGCGCCGCCACTGGCCAGACGGGCATCGAGTGTGCGCGGCACCACGTCGAAGCCGCCGAGCGCTTGTCGCCACTCGTAGGCCAGCACCTGCACGGCCTGCGCCAGATTCAGCGAGCCGTAACCCGGCGCAGCGGGGATGCTCAAGCAGGTGTGGCAGCGGTAGACGTCGTCGTTGCTCATGCCGTAGCGCTCGCAGCCGAAAACGAAGGCCACGCGATGCGGCGTGCGCGCCAGCTCGGCGAAATACTCGCGCGGTGCGCGGGTCGGCGGGCCGAAATCGCGCGGCGTCATCGCCGTGGCGCAGGCCAGGCTCACACCGTCCAGCGCTTCAGCCAGGCTGCCGACGATGCGCGCGCTGTTCAAGATGTCGGTGGCGCCGCAAGCCATGTCGAGAGCATCTTGCTGGCTCAACACATCGCTGAAGCGCGGGTTGACCAGCACCAGATCCGAAAAGCCCATGACCTTCATGGCGCGGGCGGTGGCGCCCACGTTGCCGGCATGGCTGGTGCCGATCAGCACGAAACGTGTGGAGTCGGCTGCGACTCGATCGCTCGACGTGTTCTCAAGCGGCACGGCGCGCTCTGCCTCAGATGTCACGCCCAAATCCGGTGGGTTGGCTGCAGAAATCGACACAAAAATGGCCCCGGCCCTTAAAATGATCGATTATCCGTGGCGTGCGGCCGCATTTGTCGTGCCCGCCACCTGCTCTTTTCTCACCGCTGCCTCGTCTGTACCCCTGCGCCAACCAGCCGCGCCTCGCTTTTGTGCGTGCGCTGTGCGGGTTGCCGCTGCATCACCTTTTCATAGGTTCGCTCATGTCTCAAGCCGCCCTCAACCCGATGCTCAACGTTGCCATCACCGCCGCGCGCAAGGCCGGGTCGATCATCAACCGGGCGTCGCTCGATCTTGAGCGGGTACAGGTCAGTGCCAAGTCGCACAACGACTTCGTCACCGAGGTAGACCAGGCTGCAGAAGAGGCCATCATCGACACGCTGCTCACGGCTTACCCTGGCCACGCCATTCTGGCCGAGGAGTCGGGCCGTTCGCGCGGCGCCAAGGACAGCGACTACCTCTGGATCATCGACCCGCTCGATGGCACCACCAATTTCATCCACGGCTTCCCGGTCTATGCCGTGTCGATCGCACTGAGCTTTCGCGGGCAGATCCAGCAAGCGGTGGTCTACGACCCATCGCGCAACGATCTGTTCTACGCATCGAAGGGCAAGGGGGCCTTTCTCAATGACCGCCGCCTGCGGGTGTCCAAGCGCATTCGCATCACCGAGGCGCTGATCGGCACGGGCTTCCCGTTCCGCAAGGGCGACAACTTCCAGCGCTACATGAAGATGTTCGAGGCCGTGATGACGCAGTGCGCCGGCCTGCGTCGCCCCGGCGCGGCCTCGCTCGATCTCTGCTACGTGGCGGCCGGCTATTACGACGGCTTCTTCGAGACCGGCTTGAGCCCGTGGGACGTGGCGGCTGGCGCGCTGATCATCACCGAAGCCGGCGGCCTGATCGGCAACTTCACCGGCGAGCCGGACTACCTGTACCAACGCGAAGTGGTGGCCGGCACGCCCAAGATCTATGGGCAATTGGTGCAGACGCTGACCCCGTTCACTCGCGTCATCAAGGAAGAAGACCTGGCCGCCGATGCCGCCCGAGCCACCGACGCTGAGGGAGACGACGCCGACGCCCCGCTACATGCGCTCGAAGCCGCGATGGGTGAGGGCGCCGAGGCCGCTGCCACCAAGCCGGCCAAGGCGCCCAAAGCCAAGTTGACCGCCAAGCCTGGCGTGCGCAAGCCACTGAGCAAGGCCCGAGGCGACAGCATGGCCGGCACGATTGGCCAGGACGACGGTTTTGTCGACCCGCATGCCGCCGCGCACAGCGCCGAAGCGTTCACGCCGGTGATCGCCCCGGCGACACCGGCGGTGAAGAAGGTGGCGGTGCGTATTCGCAAGCCCGAAGAATCAGCGGCGCGCGAGGATCGGCCGTACCGTGACGCCCGCCCGGCATCGCGGGACAGCCGCGATACCCGTGGTGGCCGTGATCAGCGTGATTCGCGTGACTCGCGCGGCCCGGCCGATCGTGGCCCTTCGCGCGACCAGCGTGGGGACCAGCGTGGCGGCCCGCGCAGCGAAGGCAGCCGCAGCACCGCACCGCGCGGCCCGGCGCGCACCACCGCCCCTCGGGGGCCGCGTGGCGGGTCGCGCTGAGCCAGAGGGTCAGATCCCCATCTTGCCCAGCGTGTCGGCCAGTTGGCGCATGGCCGATTCCAGCACGGGGTGCTCGGCCGCCAGTTGCGCCGATACGTGCTGAGCCCGCTCGACCAGCGCCGACTCGTGTGCCTCGCCGGCTTCCTGCTTGGTGATCACGTGGTGGATGTCCTGATCGAGCGTCACCAGCAGTTGCTTGAGCTCTGCATCAACCGGCCCGCCACTTTCAAGGTGCTGGCGAAGCTGTTGCAGAGAGTCCTTGAGGGCCTGGATGTTCATGGTCGGTCTCGTATCGGTGTAGTGAAGCAAACGGCGCTAGCTTAGCCTCGCGCCGGTCGCCCGGGGTTGCGTTCTCGCATGATCTATTAACGCCGCCCCCTGCAGGCGCGTCGGCGACTCGGGTGTGCACAATGTCGCCTCCGCGCTGCCCACGAATCACCTTGCCGAGTTTGCAGATGTCTGCCACGCCGTTGCCCGCCGAAAACACAGCCACGCCGCACACTCCGATGATGCAGCAGTACCTGCGCATCAAGGCCGAGTTTCCGGACACGCTGGTGCTCTACCGGATGGGCGACTTCTACGAGCTGTTTTACGACGACGCCCGCAAGGCTCATCGCCTGCTCGACATCACGCTGACGCAGCGGGGCCAGTCGGGCGGCGAGCCGGTCGTGATGGCCGGCGTGCCGGTGCACTCTATCGAGTCGTATCTGGCCAAGCTCATCAAGCTGGGTGAAGCGGTGGCCATCGCCGAGCAGGTGGGCGACGTGGCCACGGCCAAGGGGCCGGTCGAGCGCAAGGTGGTGCGGGTCGTCACGCCCGGCACGGTCACCGACAGCGAGCTGCTGGCCGAGCGGGCCGACTCGATCCTGCTTGCCGTGGCGCCCACCAAGCCCGGCAAGGGCAAACCCCGTTTTGGTCTGGCCTGGCTGGGGCTGACGCGCGGCGAGATCGTGCTGACCGAGTGCGACGAGCGCGAGCTGAGCGCTTGGCTGGCTCGCCTGCAGCCGGCCGAGATCCTGGTGGACCGCGACCGCGTGCCGGCCGCCCTGGTGCAACATCGCGCGCCGATCACCTACCGGCCGGCTTGGCAATTCGACAGCGCCCTGGGCCTGCGCAAACTGTGCGAACAGATGGGGGCGGCGACGCTGGCGGGCTACAACGCGCAGGATCTGCCGCAGGCCCACGCCGCAGCCGCCGCCCTGCTGAGCTTTGCCGAGCACACCCAGGGCAAATCGCTGGCGCACGTCAACGCGTTGCGGGTCGAGCGGGCGAGCGACCTGCTGGAGCTGCCCGCCGCCACGCAGCGCAACCTCGAGCTGCTGCAGACGCTGCGCGGCGAGGACAGCCCGACGCTGCTGTCGCTGCTCGACACGTGCCGCACCGGCATGGGCAGCCGCGCGCTGCGCCACTGGCTCACCCACCCGGCGCGCGACCGCTCGCAAGCCGTGGCCCGGCTGGACGCCGTCGAAGCGCTGCGCGGGCAGGGCTTCGAGTCGCTGCGCGAGGCGCTGCGGCACGTGAGCGATGTCGAGCGCATCACCGCCCGGGTGGCGTTGCGGCAGGTGCGTCCGCGCGAGCTGGCCGGGCTGCGCAGCACGCTGGGCGGCCTCGGCGAGCTCCGCGCGGCGCTGCCCGATGCAGCGTCCGATACCGTGCTGCTCGCGGCCTGCCGCGACGCGCTGAACCCGCCACCCGATATTCCCGCGCTGCTGACGCGCGCCGTGGCCGAGGAGCCCGCCGTGCTGCTGCGCGACGGCGGCGTCATCGCCACCGGCTTCGACGCCGAGCTCGACGAGTTGCGCGCCATTTCGCAAAACTGCGACGCCTTCTTGCTCGACCTCGAAACTCGCGAGCGCGAACGCACCGGCATCCCGAACTTGCGCGTGCAGTTCAACAAGGTGCATGGCTTCTACATCGAGGTCACGCAAGGGCAGGCCAGCAAGGTGCCGCTCGACTACCAGCGCCGCCAGACGCTCAAGAACGCCGAGCGCTTCATCACGCCCGAGCTGAAAGCCTTCGAGGACAAGGCCTTGTCGGCGCAAGAGCGCGCCCTGGCGCGCGAGAAGCTGCTGTTCGAGCAACTGCTCGACGCGCTGATGCCGCATCTCGGCGTGCTGTCGGCCCTGGCTCGTGCGCTGGCCACGCTCGACGTGCTGGCCGCGCTGGCCGAGCGCGCCACGACGCTGGGGTGGTGCCGACCGCAATTCGTGCCGCAGCCCTGCATCGAGATCGAGCAAGGTCGCCACCCGGTGGTCGAGGCCCGCTTGCTCGAAACCGGCGCCGGCACCTTCATGCCCAACGACTGCCGGCTCGACGCCAACCGCCGCATGCTGCTGATCACCGGCCCCAACATGGGCGGCAAGTCGACCTATATGCGGCAGGTGGCGCTCATCGTGCTGCTGGCCGCCATCGGCTCGTGCGTGCCGGCGCAGTCGTGCCGGTTGGGCCCGGTCGATGCCATCCACACCCGCATCGGCGCGGCTGACGACCTGGCCAATGCGCAGTCCACCTTCATGCTGGAGATGGTCGAGGCCGCGGCCATCGTGCACACCGCCACCGAGCATTCGCTGGTGCTGATGGACGAAATCGGGCGCGGCACCTCCACCTTCGACGGCCTGGCGCTGGCCGGCAGCATCGCCAGCCACCTGCACGACAAGAACCGTGCCTTCACGCTGTTCGCCACGCACTACTTCGAGCTGACCGCTTTCCCTGAAAAGCACGAGCACGCCATCAATGTGCACGTGGGGGCCGCCGAGTCCGGCGACGACATCGTGTTTCTGCACGACATCCAGCCTGGCCCGGCCAGCCGCAGCTATGGCGTGCAGGTGGCCCGCCTGGCGGGTATGCCGCCGGGGCTGATCCGGCAGGCACGCGCCGCCCTCGAGTCGCTCGAAGCCGAGCAAAAGCGGTCCGATCACCAGATTGATCTGTTTGCCGCGCTGCCCGCCGAGGCTTACCCTATCGATAGTGAGCCCACCGAAGTCGAGCGCCTGCTGAGCGAGATCCAGCCTGATACGCTCAGCCCACGCGAGGCGCTCGATGCGCTCTACCGCCTGAAGGCGCTGGCCCGCGCCTGATCTGCCACCGCACCCAATCGATATCGTCATGACTTACTGCGTTGCCATGCGCCTGAACACCGGCCTGGTGTTCCTGTCCGACTCCCGCACCAATGCCGGGCTCGACCAGATCAGTACGTTCCGCAAGATGACGGTCTACGAGCAGCCTGGCGATCGTGTGATGGTCCTGCTGAGCGCGGGCAACCTGGCCATCACCCAGGCCGTCAAGCAGTTGCTGGCCACCGAGAGCATCGAGGGGCCGGAGGGCGCCGTGACCATCTGGAATGCCAAGACCATGTTCGACTGCGCCCGCATCGTCGGCAGCGCCATACGCAAAGTCCACGCCCGCGACGCCGAGGCGCTCAAGAAGCACGGCATCGACTTCAACGCCAACCTCATCTTCGGCGGCCAGATCAAGGGCGAGACGATGCGGCTCTTCAACGTCTACGCCGCCGGCAATTTCGTCGAGGCCGGGCTGGACGGGGTGTGCTACTTCCAGATCGGTGAATCGAAATACGGCAAGCCGGTCATCGACCGGGTCGTCACCCCCAATACGCCGCTGCAGGAAGCTGCCAAATGTGCCCTGATTTCGATGGACTCGACCCTCAAATCGAATCTGTCCGTGGGTTTGCCCCTTGATTTGCTGGTCTACCAGGCCGATAGCCTCAAGGTGGATCGGCTGGTTCACATTGATGAGTCGAACAGCTACTTCCGCATGATCCGCAGCTCGTGGGGCCAGCGGCTGCGGCAGGTGTTCGACTCGATCCCCGACCCGAGCTGGGACGGCTCATCCGACGACCACGCGCTGGCGTCGGGGCAGCAGCCCCAGGCCATGAACCCGCTGACCCGCATCCACGCCCCGGAAGGTTGATCGACCACCCCTGCTCCGAAGCAGGGACCCGCACAAGGACACGGCCATGGACCTGAGCGCAGCCTCCTCTCTCCGCCCACCCCAGCGCGAGCTGATCGTGTTCTCGCACGCCAACAGCTTCCCGGCGGGCACCTACCGCAAGCACTTCGCCATCTGGGAAGAGGCCGGCTTTGAAGTCAAGGCCATCGAAAAATTCGGGCACGACCCGCGCTATCCCGTCACCAACAACTGGACGCACCTGGAGCGCGAGCTGGTCGACTTCCTCGATCACCAGGTCGACCGACCGGCATATCTGGTGGGGCACTCGATGGGCGGCTACCTCAGCCTGATGGCCGCGAGCAGCCGACCTGACAAGTGCAAGGGCGTGATCCTGCTCGACTCGCCGGTGGTGTCGGGCTGGAAGGCCTTGGGCGTGCATCTCGCCAAGGCACTCGGCATCTTCGACCGCTTCACCTACGCCCGGGCCTCGGCCACGCGCCAACAACTGTGGGCCGACACCCAGCATGTGATGCAGCATTTCATGGCCAAACCCGCCTTTCAGCGCTGGGCGCCCAGCGTGTTGGCCGATTACGTTGAAACCGGCACCGAGTCCACCTCACCGGGGCGATCGCTGGCCTTCAAGCGCGAAGTCGAAACCCGCATCTACGACACCATGCCTGCCGGCCTGGTTGATCGGCTCAAGACGCACCCCACCGGCGGCCCGATCGCCTTCATCGGTGGGCGGCAGTCGCACGAAGTCCGCATGGTTGGCACCGGCGGCACGCGACGCCTGGCGGCAGGGCGGGTGTCGTGGCTGCAAGGGACGCATCTCTTCCCGTTCGAGCACCCCGAAGACGCGGCGCAAGAGGTGCTGCGCTGGATCGAAACCTTCGCCCAGGAGCCGGCGCGCTTCGTGGCCTGATCGCTAGAATGCGGGCCCGCCATTCTTGGGGGCTCAACCCGTGTCGAATTCTCTTTCTGATCGCTTGTTTGTCTGGTCGCAGTACGTGATGCCCAAGCAGGCACTCACGGCATTTGCCGGCCGTGTCGCCTCGGTACGAGGGGGCGCGTTGACCACGCTCATGATCAGTCGCTTCGTCGAACGCTACGGCGTGAACATGAGCGAAGCCGCCAATGCCAACCCGGCCAGCTACGCCACGTTCAATGAATTCTTCACCCGTCCGCTGAAGGCCGGTGCCCGGCCGCTGGCTTCCGCCGACCTGATCTGTCCGGTCGATGGGGCCATCAGCCAGATTGGCGCGATCAACAAGGACCAGATCCTCCAGGCCAAAGGCCACTGCTACTCGACTACCGCTCTGGTGGGAGGCGACGCCCAACTGGCCGCCCAGTTCGATAACGGCAGTTTTGCCACCATCTACCTCAGCCCCAAGGACTACCACCGCATCCACATGCCGTGTGCCGGCAAGCTGGTGCGGATGATCCACGTTCCCGGCGCGCTGTTCTCGGTCAACCCGGCCACGGCCCGTGGCGTGCCGGGCTTGTTTGCCCGCAACGAACGGGTCGTGTGCGTGTTTGAAACGCAATACGGCCCCTTCGTGCTGGTGCTGGTGGGGGCCACCATCGTGGGCAGCATGGCCACGACCTGGCACGGCGTCGTCAGCCCGCCGCGCAGCAAGAGCGTGCGCGAGTGGCACTACGACGGCCAGAACATCCGCTTGAAAAAGGGGGCGGAAATGGGGCGCTTTTTGCTGGGCTCCACGGTCGTGATGCTCTGGCCTCGCGGTTCACATCAATTCGCAGCCGGCTGGGCCGCGGGCCGGGCCGTTCGTCTGGGTGAAGCCATGGCCAGCCGCCGCTGATTGACCGAAGGTTGATCGCGCGCACCGAGTCGCCCGATCAGCCAGCGGCACGGAGCGACCCGATATAATGCCGCTTTACCACCGCAGCAGACGCGTCACCGCGTTTGCCTTCGCGCAATGACCAAGTACGTCTTTGTCACCGGCGGCGTGGTGTCCTCACTCGGTAAGGGCATCGCCGCTGCGTCTTTGGCCGCCATCCTCGAATCGCGCGGCCTCAAAGTCACCCTCATCAAACTCGATCCGTACATCAATGTCGATCCGGGCACGATGTCGCCGTTCCAGCACGGCGAAGTGTTCGTCACCGATGACGGCGCCGAGACCGACCTCGATCTGGGCCACTACGAGCGCTTCATCACGACGCGCATGAAGAAGGCCAACAACTTCACCACGGGTCAGATCTACAAGAGCGTGCTCGAAAAAGAGCGCCGTGGCGACTACCTGGGCAAGACCGTCCAGGTGATTCCGCACATCACCAACGAAATTCAGGATTTCGTGCGCCGTGGCGCAGGTGAAGGCACGCCTGAAGCAGTCGATGTGGCCATCGTCGAAATCGGCGGCACCGTGGGTGACATCGAGTCGCTGCCCTTCCTTGAAGCTGCTCGGCAGATGAGCCTCAAGAACGGCCACACCAACATGGCCTTCGTGCACCTGACCTACGTGCCCTGGATCGCCGCTGCCGGCGAGCTCAAGACCAAGCCCACGCAGCACACCGTGCAGAAGCTGCGCGAGATCGGTATCCAGCCCGACGCGCTGCTGTGCCGCGCCGACCGCCCCGTGCCGGCCGACGAGCGCGAAAAGATCTCGCTCTTCACCAACGTGGTCGAGAGCGGCGTGATCTCGGTGTGGGACGCCGACACCATCTACAAGGTGCCGCGCATGCTGCACGAGCAGGGTCTCGACGACCTGATCTGCAACAAGCTCAACCTCACCACGTCGCCCGCCAACCTGGCGCGCTGGGACACGCTGGTCAAGGAGGTCGAGAACCCCAAGACCCAGGTCACCATCGCGATGTGCGGCAAGTACACCGATCTGTCGGACTCGTACAAGTCGCTCAACGAGGCGCTGCGCCACGCCGGCATTCACAACCATGCTCGCGTCAACATCGAATACGTTGACTCCGAGCTGCTGACCGAAGACAACGTCGCCCAGCTCGACCAGTTCGACGCCATCCTGGTGCCGGGCGGCTTCGGCAAGCGCGGCGTCGAGGGCAAGATCACCGCCGCCCGCTATGCCCGCGAGCATCAGATTCCGTATCTCGGCATCTGTTTGGGCATGCAGGTCGCGACCATCGAATACGCACGCCACAAGGCAGGTCTGACCGGTGCCAACAGCACTGAATTCGACCCCGATACGCCGCACCCGGTGATCGCGCTGATCGACGAGTGGCAAGACGCCGACGGCACCGTGCAAAAGCGCGATGCCAATTCCGACCTGGGGGGCACGATGCGCCTGGGCGCGCAAAGCTCCGATGTGAAAGCCGGCACGCTGGCTTATCAGGTTTACGGCCCGGTCGTGACCGAGCGCCATCGCCATCGTTTCGAGGCCAACGAGCATTACCTCGACCGCCTGCAGCAGGCGGGCCTGGTGATCTCGGCCATCACGCAGCGCGAGAAGCTCACCGAGATGATCGAGCTGCCGCAGAGCGTGCACCCGTGGTTCGTGGGCGTGCAGTTCCACCCCGAGTTCAAGTCGACGCCGTGGGGCGGCCACCCGCTGTTCACCAGCTACATCCAGGCTGCATTGGCGCACCAGACAGCACGCCAGCAACCAGCCGCTGCCTGATCCAGGCCGACAGACCAACCGAGACTCACGACCATGAAACTCTGCGGATTCGATGTCGGCCTTGACCGCCCGTTCTTCCTGATCGCCGGCCCATGCGTGATCGAGTCCGAGCAGTTGCAGATGGACGTGGCCGGTCAACTCAAGGAGCTGACCGCCTCGCTGGGTATCCCGTTCATCTTCAAGAGCAGCTTCGACAAGGCCAACCGCTCGTCGGGCACCTCGTTTCGCGGCCCGGGCATCGACAAGGGGCTCGACATCCTCGCCAAGGTGAAGCGTGAGCTGGGCGTGCCCGTGCTGACCGACATCCACGACGAGTCGCAGATCGAGCAGGTCGTCGCCAGCGTCGACGTGCTGCAGACGCCGGCCTTTTTGTGCCGCCAGACGGATTTCATTCGCGCGGTGGCGCAGTCGGGCAAGCCGGTCAACATCAAGAAGGGGCAGTTTCTGGCTCCGCACGACATGAAGAACGTGGCCGACAAGGCCCGCGCGGCAGCCAAAGAAAAAGGCCTGAGCGAGGACCTGTTCATGGTCTGCGAGCGCGGCGCGAGCTTCGGCTACAACAACCTCGTGTCCGACATGCGCTCGCTGGCGATCATGCGCGAGACGGGTTGCCCCGTGGTGTTCGACGCAACCCATTCGGTACAGTTGCCGGGTGGGCAGGGCACCAGCTCCGGCGGCCAGCGCGAGTTCGTGCCGGTGCTGGCGCGTGCTGCGGTGGCGGTCGGCGTGTCGGGCTTGTTCATGGAAACGCACCCGGACCCCGCCAAGGCTTTGTCCGACGGCCCGAACGCCGTGCCGCTGGCCAAGATGAAGGCCTTGCTCGAAACCCTGGTCGAGCTGGACCGCATCACGAAGAAAAACGGCTTCCTGGAAAACGACTTCTCCTGCTGAAGTCCGGTCCACAGCCCCGAATCGATTTTGAAAACTGAGGAGCAATTTGAATGAGTGCCATCGTTGACATCGTCGGCCGCGAAGTTCTAGACAGCCGCGGCAACCCCACCGTTGAATGCGACGTGCTGCTGGAAAGCGGCACCATGGGCCGCGCGGCCGTGCCGTCGGGTGCATCGACCGGTTCGCGCGAAGCCATCGAGCTGCGCGACGGCGACAAGACCCGCTACCTGGGCAAGGGCGTGCTGCGCGCCGTTGAAAACATCAACACCGAAATCTCCGAGGCCGTGCTGGGCTTGGACGCCTCCGAGCAGTCCTTCCTCGACAAGGCCCTGATCGACCTCGACGGCACCGAGAACAAGAGCCGCCTGGGCGCCAATGCCATGCTGGCCGTCTCGATGGCCGTGGCACGCGCCGCCGCTGAAGAGTCCGGCCTGCCGCTGTACCGCTACTTCGGCGGCATGGGCGCGGTGCAGATGCCTGTGCCGATGATGAACGTCATCAACGGCGGTGCCCACGCCAACAACAACCTCGACCTGCAAGAGTTCATGATCCTGCCGGTGGGCGCGCCGACCTTCCGCGAGGCCATCCGCTACGGCACCGAGGTGTTCCACGCGCTCAAGAAGATCATCCACGACAAGGGCATGAGCACCGCCGTGGGCGACGAGGGCGGTTTCGCTCCCAGCGTGGCCAGCCACGAGGCGGCCATCCAGCTGATCCTGGAAGCCATCGACAAGGCCGGCTACACCGCTGGCTCGCAGATCGCCCTGGGCCTCGACTGCGCCGCCAGCGAGTTCTACAAGGACGGCAAGTACCACCTCGAAGGCGAAGGCCTGACGCTGTCGGCCCCCGAGTGGACCAACATCCTGTCCACCTGGTGCGACAAGTACCCGATCATCTCGATCGAAGATGCCATGGGCGAAGGCGACTGGGACGGCTGGAAGCACCTGACCGAAGCCCTGGGCAAGAAGGTCCAGCTGGTGGGTGATGACCTGTTCGTGACCAACACGAAGATCCTGCAAGAAGGCATCGACAAGGGCATCGCCAACTCGATCCTCATCAAGATCAACCAGATCGGTACCCTGAGCGAAACCTTCGCCGCCATCGAGATGGCCAAGCGCGCCGGCTACACCGCCGTGATCAGCCACCGCTCTGGCGAAACCGAAGACAGCACCATCGCCGACATCGCCGTGGGCACCAACGCCGGCCAGATCAAGACCGGTTCGATGAGCCGCTCGGATCGCATCGCC
The DNA here is from genome assembly GCF_041915145.1 of Aquabacterium sp. Lineage (GTDB taxonomy): Bacteria > Pseudomonadota > Gammaproteobacteria > Burkholderiales > Burkholderiaceae_C > Aquabacterium. The sequence continues at coordinate 89,531 of NZ_JAYSBZ010000001.1, forward strand.
AAGTACAACCAGCTGCTGCGCATCGAAGAAGACCTGGGCGACGTGGCGGTGTACCCGGGCCGTCAAGCGTTCTACAACCTGCGCTGATCGCTGGGCATGACCACGCGTTTTGCGGTGACGTTGTTCTTGCTCGTGCTGTTGGGCGGCATTCAGGCCGAACTGTGGCTGGGCAAGGGCAGCGTCGCACGCGTGGTCGAGTTGCGAGCCGAGGTGAAAACCTTGCAGGCTCGCAACGAAACCGCTCGTTTACGCAACGAGCAACTCGGCGCCGAAGTGCGCGACCTCCAGGAAGGCCTGGAAATGGTCGAAGAAAAAGCCCGCGCCGAACTGGGCATGGTCAAGCCCGACGAGATCTACGTCCGCATCGACCCGCGCGGCACGGCCGCCAACTGAGGCCGGCTCGACGGGCCACCACCACCGCCGTGGAGCGCGTGCGTTGTCCATCCCCGCTTTGAATCTCTTGTCTGACGCGGCCTTTGCGCCGGCCCTGACGCTGATGGGCGCGGCTGTCACGCCGATCGAGATCGTCGCCTTCGTGCTGTCGCTCTGGATGGTGGCGTGCAATATGCGCGTCAATCCACTCGGCTGGCCGCTGGCCATCCTGGCCTCGCTCCTGTATTGCGCGCTGTTCTGGCGCAGCAAGCTGTATGGCGACGCATCGCTGCAAATCTTCTTTGCCGTGCTCGGTGCGTGGGGCTGGTGGCAGTGGCTGCGAGGCACCACGTCTGATGGTCAGTTGTTGCCCGTTCGATCCTTGCCGGCTCGACACCGCTGGCTGGCTCTGGTGGCTGTGCTGTTGGTCTGGCCCGCGCTCGGCTGGTTCTTGCAGCACCACACCGATACCGACGTGCCGTATTGGGACGCGCTGCCGACCGCTGCCAGCGTGCTCGGGCAGTTTCTGCTGGGTCGCAAGTTCATTGAAAACTGGCCCACCTGGATCGCGGTGAATGTGGTCAGCGTCGGCCTGTATGCCTACAAGGGCCTGTGGCTCACCGTGGTGCTGTATGCCATCTTCGTGGCCTTGTCGTTTGCGGGGTGGCGCAGTTGGGCTCGGCTGATGCGAGCGGAGGCTGCGTGAGCATCGCCATTTGCCTGCTGGGGGCTGAGAGCACGGGCAAGACCACGCTGGCGGAACAGATGGTGGGAGCGTTGCGCGAACGCGGCCTGCGTGCAGTGATGGTGGCTGAATACCTGCGCGAGTTTTGTGACCAGGTACGCCGCACGCCCACTCTTGAAGAACAGAGCGGCATTGCCTCCGAGCAGCAACGTCGCGTCGATCATGCGAGGCAGACGCACGATGTAGTGGTGGCGGACACCTCGGGTTTGATGGTGTCGGTCTACAGCGATCTGATCTTTGCCGACCGCAGTCTCTACCCGCAGACGTTGGTGTGGCAGCGGACATACAACCTGACCTTGCTCACAGCGATCGATATTCCCTGGGTGGATGACGGCTTATGCCGCGATGGGCCTCATGTGCGCGAACCGGTGGACGATCTGATCCGCCACGCCCTGCATGAGGGCCAACTTCCGTATTCGGTGGTGTCCGGACAAGGGGCTGCTCGGTTGCATCACGCGCTCAGTGCCTTCGATCGGCTGCAGGCCTTCCATGGAGGCTCAGCGAGTGAAGCTGGCGCCGGGCGATGGCGCTGGGTCTGCCCTGATTGCGACGACGGGGACTGCGAGCGCCATTGGCTGCCAGGGCAAGCGTCATCCCGGGGAGGCTGAACAGCTTACTGGACCGTGCCGGATCCCGGTTGCTGGTCGGCCGCAGGGGTGAACAACTCGCCCACGTCGACGGCGTCGAACAGGTAGCCGGCACCGCAGAAATCGCAGCCAACCTCGACACGCCCCTGTTCGGCCACGATCTCGTCTACCTCTTGCTGGCCCAGGCCGCGCAGCATGTTGGCCACGCGCAAGCGAGAGCAGGTACAGGCGAATTGCGGCGCGCTGTCGCCGACAAGCGGCTCGAATCGCAAGATGGGCTCTTCCCAGAACAGGCGGTGCAGGATGGTCAGCGGGTCGAGCGTCAGCAGCTCGTCGCGCTTCAGGGTCGACGCCAGGTGGGCGATGCGGTTGTAGGCCTCGTTGAGGCCGATCTCGTCTTCGTTGCGCTGGCCGGCCAGATTGCCTTCGCCCTCAACCGGCAGACGCTGGATCAGCAAGCCGGCGGCCACGTCGTCGTTGGCGGCAAGAATCAGCTTGGTGTCGAGCTGCTCGGACTGCAGCATGTAGTGCTCCAGCACTTCGCTCAAGTGCTGAAGAGGCTCGCCTTGATCGCCGTAGAGCGGCACCACGCCCTGATAGGGCTGCTGGCCGGGCAAGAGGTCTTTCGGGGCTAGAGTAATGGCGCAGCGGCCCTTGCCGTGGACGTTCAGCATGGCTTCGAGTCGTGCCTCGTCGGACACCGCGCCCACCACCTTGGCGGTCGAGCGGAAGCTGAGGTCGGGTTGCGTCTCGGTCACGGCCAGCTTGACCGGCCCATCGCCGAAGACCTGCAGGATCAATGCGCCGTTGAACTTGATGTTGGACTGCATCAGCACGCCGGCCGCCGACATCTCGCCGAGCAACTGGCGCACCGGCTCTGGGTAAGGGCCGCTCGAACTGGCGGCCCGGCGCAACAGCACTTCGCGCCAAGAATCGGTCAGTCGCACCAGCAGTCCGCGCACGGGCAGACCTTCGAACAGAAATTTATGCAATTCGCTCATGACACCTACACCGTCTTCAGCCGACGCGTTTGAGGCTGGTCTTGAACGCCTGCGCTCGCACCACATAGCTGGCGGTGCCAAGGTGCATGCGGCTGATTTCAAGGTCCGTCAGCGGGCGAATGGCCTTGGCCGGGCTGCCCAGGATCAGCATGCCGTCGGCAAATTCCTTGCCCTCGGTGACCAGCGCCCCGGCACCCACCAGGCAGTTCTTGCCGATCTTGGCGCCGTTCAACACCACGGCCTGGATGCCGATCAGCGCGCCATCGCCCACGGTGCAACCGTGCAGCATGGCCTGATGGCCGACTGTCACATTGGCGCCGATCGTCAGCGGAGACCCCAAATCGGTATGCAGGACGCAGCCTTCCTGGACGTTGGAGTTCACGCCGATGCGGATGGGCTCGTTATCGCCGCGAATCGCCACATGCGACCACACGCTGCTGCCCTCGGCGAGTTCCACGGCGCCGATCAGGTCGGCCGAATCGGCCACGTAGGCGGTTGCATGCACGGCGGGGCGTTGGTTGTCGATTTCGTAAAGCGGCATGTCGAGCGGCCTCAGGCGAGAAGGAAGGTCGAATTGTAGAAGGGAGGTTCTGAGTGCGGAAACACTATGATCGGCCGCATCGTTGACACATCAGAGCGGCCGCCCAGGCCCGAAGGAGTCTTTCAGATGAAGACCATTGGCGACAAAGTCGAAGCCTTTTCCATCGTTGGCGTCAAACCGGGGTTCAACCACCACGAAGAGCACGGCCAGACGGCTTTTGAAGACATTACCGAGCTCAGCTTCCCGGGCAAGTGGAAGGTGATTTATTTCTACCCGAAGGACTTCACTTTCGTCTGCCCGACCGAGATCGTCGGCTTCAACAAGCTGGCCAAGGAATTCTCTGATCGCGACGCCATCCTGATGGGCGGCTCGACCGACAACGAGTTCTGCAAGCTGGGTTGGCGCCGTGAGAACAAAGACCTCGACCGCCTCGGCCACTATGCCTTTGCCGACGTGACCGGCTCACTGGTCGACCAGCTCGGCATTCGCGACAAGACGGCTGGCGTGGCCTTGCGGGCGACCTTCATCATCGACCCGGACAACATCATCAAACACGTTGCGGTGAACCCGCTGAACGTGGGCCGTTCGCCGGAAGAAACCCTGCGCATCCTCGACGCCTTGCAAACCGAAGAGCTTTGCCCCTGCAACCGCCCGGTAGGCGGCGCGACGCTCTGATTTCAGCCAGGCTGGCGGCCCGGCGCCGCCAGCCGTCAGGCGAAGACTTCGAGCAGGCGGTCCAGGCCGCCTTCGGTGATGCCCACCATGGCCTGCTCGCGCACCTTGGGCTTGGCGTGATAAGCCACGCTCAGGCCGGCCTCGCCCATCATTGGCAGGTCGTTGGCGCCATCGCCCACGGCAATGGCCTGGCGCGGCGAGCAGCCCAGGCGGGCACACAGATCGAGCAGGTGCTGACGCTTGCCGGCGCCGTCGACGATGTCGCCCAACACCCGGCCGGTGAGCTGGCCGTCGATGATTTCCAGGGTATTGGAATGCGCTTCGTGCATGCCCAGCCGCGCCTTCACGCGGTCGGCAAAGAAGGTGAATCCGCCTGACACCAGCAAGGTCTGCAAGCCGGCAGCCTTGGCCGCATCGATCAATTCCTGGGCGCCCGGGTTGAGGCGCAGGCGCTGGTCGTACACCTCTTGCAAGGCCCCGGCTGGCACGCCCTTGAGCAGGGCCACGCGGCGCGTCAGGCCCTCTTTGAAATCGGCGATCTCGCCGCGCATGGCCGCTTCGGTGATGGCCGCCACTTCAGCCTTCTTGCCCACGGCGTCGGCGATCTCGTCGATGCACTCGATGTTGATGAGCGTCGAGTCCATGTCGAAGGCGATGGCCTTGAAGTCGCTGAGCTTGAGCGGCGGCGTGAAGCGTTGGATGACGAGGCCAGAGGCAGGGGTGGTCGGCATGGTGTGTTGGTGGCGAAAGGGTCAAAAATTGTAGGTTCGAGGGCGCGTGCGGCGTCGATGCTCCTTGATCAGGCCGCCACGGGCGTGCCCAGGCTGCGCAAGACGTCCCGGATGAACTGGGCGCGGTCCTTCGGGTCGGGCGTCTGGCGCTCGATGCGCAGCTTGTCGTTGCCGGCCAGCTTGATGTGCTTGTTCTTCTGCACCAATTCGATGATGTGCATCGGGTCGATGGGCGGGTTGGGGCGGAAGGCAATGCTCATCACGCCCGGTGCGGCGTCGATCTTGATGACGCCGTAAGGCTTGGCCTGCACACGCAGGCGGTGCACGTCAAACAGCGTCTGACCCTGGGCGGGCAGCTTGCCGAAGCGGTCGACCAGCTCTTCGAGCAGCGTGTCGATCTTGTTCAGGCTGTCGGCCGTGGCCAGGCGCTTGTAGAGGTTGAGGCGCACGTGCACGTCGCCGCAATAGCTGTCCGGCAGCAGGGCGGGGGCGTGCAGGTTGACCTCGGTATTCGCGCCGAACATGCCCAGTGGCGACAGCAGATCGGGCTCCTTGCCCGCCTTCAGGCTGCGCACCGCCTCGGACAGCATCTCGTTGTAGAGCTGGAAGCCGACTTCCATCATGTTGCCGCTCTGGCTGTCGCCCAGCACTTCGCCGGCGCCGCGGATTTCGAGGTCGTGCATGGCGAGGTAGAAGCCCGAGCCCAGCTCTTCCATGTCCTGAATGGCTTGCAGACGCTGCTGGGCCTGCTTGGTAAGACCTTCCACATCGGGCACCAACAGGTAGGCGTAGGCCTGGTGGTGGCTGCGACCGACGCGACCGCGCAGCTGGTGCAGCTGCGCCAGGCCGAACTTGTCGGCGCGGCTGATGACGATGGTGTTGGCGGTGGGCACGTCGATACCCGTCTCGATGATGGTCGAGCACAGCAGCACGTTGTGGCGCTGGGCCACGAAGTCGCGCATCACGCGTTCCAGCTCGCGCTCGTGCATCTGGCCGTGGGCCACGGCGATGCGCGCCTCGGGCAGCAGCTCCTGCAGCTTCTCGCGGCGGTTCTCGATGGTCTCGACCTCGTTGTGCAGGAAGTAAACCTGCCCGCCGCGCTTCAACTCGCGCAGCACGGCCTCGCGGATGGTGCCGTTGTTTTCATTGCGCACGAAAGTCTTGATGGCCAGACGCCGCTGCGGCGCGGTGGCGATCACGCTGAGGTCGCGCAGCCCTTCGAGCGCCATGCCCAGCGTGCGCGGGATGGGCGTGGCCGTGAGCGTGAGCACGTCCACCTCGGCGCGCAGCGCTTTCATGGCCTCTTTGTGGCGCACACCGAAGCGGTGTTCTTCGTCGATGATGAGCAAGCCCAGGCGCTTGAACTTCACGCTCTCGCTGAGCAGCTTGTGGGTGCCGACGACGATATCGATGCTGCCGTCTTCCAGTCCCTGCATCGCGGCCTTGATCTCCTTGGCCGTGCGAAAGCGCGACATCTCGGCCACCTTCACCGGCCACTGGGCAAAGCGGTCGGCGATGTTTTGGTAGTGCTGCTCGGCCAGCAGCGTGGTGGGGGCGAGCAGGGCGACTTGCTTGCCGCCGGTCACGGCCACGAAGGCGGCGCGCAGGGCGACTTCGGTCTTGCCGAAACCCACGTCGCCGCACACCAGTCGATCCATCGGCTTGGGCGAGATCATGTCCTGGATGACGGCGTGGATGGCGGCGTTCTGGTCGGGCGTCTCTTCGAAACCGAAGCTGGCCGCGAAGGCTTCGTAGTCTTGCGGCGAGTAGCGGAAGGCGTAGCCCTCGCGAGCCGCGCGGCGGGCGTAGAGGTTGAGCAGTTCGGCGGCGGTGTCGCGCACCTGCTCGGCGGCCTTGCGCTTGGCCTTGTCCCACTGGCCCGAGCCCAAGCGGTGCAGCGGCGCTTCGTCGGCGCTGACGCCGGTGTAGCGGCTGATCAGGTGCAGCTGCGACACCGGCACGTAGAGCGTGGCGTCGTCGGCGTAGACCAGGTGCAAGAACTCCGACGGGCCGCCGTCGCCGCCCAGGTCGAGGTTGACGAGGCCTTGGTAGCGGCCGATGCCGTGGTTGCTGTGCACCACCGGGTCGCCCACCTTCAGCTCCGACAAGTCTTTGATCAGCGCTTCGACGTCGCTGGTCTGCTCTTGCTTGCGGCGGCGGCGTGCGGTGGGCGCGGCGTCGAACAGCTCGGTCTCGGTGACGAACTGGATGCCGGCTTCGGCCCAGAAGAAGCCTGCCGACAGCGGCGCCACGGCCATGGCGTAGCGGTGGTCGCCCTGCTCGAAGGCCGCCAGCGACTCGACCGACGCCGGCTCGAGCTTGTGGTCGCGCAGCAGGTCGATCAGGCTCTCGCGCCGGCCGGCGCTCTCGGCCACCAGCAGCACGCGGTGCTCGGTTTTTTGCAGGTGCTGCTCGAGCTTGCGCAGCGGGTCTTGCCCACCGCGCTCGACGCTGAGGTCGGGCAGCGGGCGCGCCCACGCACCCGCGTCAGCGGGGGCACCTTCTGCGGCCACCGGCTCGTTGCCGCGCACCGACAGCTGAGCGTGGGCATTGGCCAGCGTGAAGAAATCTTCGGGCCGCAAGAACAGCTCTTCGGGCGGCAGGATGGGCCGCTCGGGGTCGTGTTGCAAGAACTTGTGCCGCTCGCGGGTCTCGACCCAGAAGCGCTTGAGCGCCTCGTCCACTTCGCCATGCAGCGCGACCACGGCATTCGGGCCGAGGTGCTCGAACACGGTCGCGACCTGGTCGAAGAACAGCGGCAGGTAGTACTCGATACCCGCGGTAGCCACGCCGTTGGCCATGTCCTTGTAGATGCGGGACTTGGTCGGGTCGCCTTCGATCTTTTCGCGCCAACGGGCCCGGAAGGCGCCACGCGCGTCCTCGTCCATCGGGAATTCGCGGCCCGGCAGCAGTCGCACCTCAGGCACGGGGTAGAGACTGCGTTGGCTGTCGGGGTCGAAGGTTCGGATCGAGTCGATTTCGTCGCCGAACAGGTCCACCCGATACGGCTGCATTGAACCCATCGGGAATAGGTCGATCAGCCCGCCACGCACCGCGTATTCACCGGGCGACACCACCTGGCTGACGTGGGTGTAGCCAGCCAGCGTGAGCTGGGCCTTGAGCTTGGCCTCGTCGAGCTTCTGCTTTTGCTTGAAATGAAAGGTGTAGGCCGCCAGGAACGACGGCGGCGCCAGGCGGGTGAGGGCGGTGGTGGCGGGCAGCAGCACCACGTCCAGGCCGATGTCAGACTGCGGGCCTTGCTGCACGCGCCACAGTGTGGCCAGTCGCTCGGAGATCAAGTCCTGGTGCGGCGAGAAGGTGTCGTAGGGCAGGGTCTCCCAGTCCGGGAAGACCGCCACGCGCAACTCGGGCGCGAAGAACGCGATCTCGTCCTGCAGGCGTTGGCTGTCGGCCGGCTCGGCGGTGATCAAGGCCACCAACTTGCCCGCGCTTTTCTGCGCCCGGGCAAATTGCGCCAGCAGCAAAGCATCGGCCGAACCCAGGGGGCGCGGGAGTTGAAAACGTTTACCGGGGGCCAGTTGAGGAATCTGCATGATTGCGGCGCCAGAAATAGCAAACGCCCCGATACGCAGGGCGCCGGGGCGGGAGTACCTTCGGGATCGAGCCGAAGCGGCGCAATTTTAGAATCGTCCGACCATGCCTGACACCATCACCCACGTTGCCCCCCACGGATTCGCACCACGTTGTTTTGCACTGGTGCCTTGCGCGGGGGTCGGCGAGCGCGCTGGCGTCGGCGGCCCCAAGCAATACCACCGCGTCGCCGGGCGCAGCGTGGTCGAGCACACCCTGACGGCCTTGGCCGCCGTGCCCCGCATCGACGCCACCCTGGTGGTGCTGGCTCCCAACGACACGCAATTCGAGGATCACGCAGGCCCCTTTGCGAGCGACGAACGCTGCTGGGTCGCGCGCGTGGGAGGCGCCAGTCGCGCCGAGTCGGTGGCGGCGGGGCTCGACGTGCTGCTGGAGCGCGGCGCGCAGCCGCACGACTGGGTGCTGGTGCATGACGCGGCGCGCTGCCTGACCCGGCCGGCCTTGATCGAGCAATTGATCTCGGCCTGCGAAGCCGATGAGGTGGGCGGTCTGCTGGCCTTGCCGGTGGCCGACACGCTCAAGCACGAAGGCTCGGGCGACGAGGCGGGTCGGGTCGAGCGGACCCTCAGCCGCGCCCACACCTGGGCGGCGCAGACGCCGCAGATGTTCCGCCTGGGCCTGTTGCGTCCGGCCTTGCTCGCGGCCTTGAGTCAGCCCGAAAGCGCTGCGGCCGTTACCGACGAGGCCAGCGCCATCGAGCGCCTGGGGCACGCGCCCAAGCTGGTGATCGGCGCGCTCGACAACTTCAAGCTGACTTGGCCATCGGACTTCGCGCTGGCCGAGCGTCTGCTGGCCCCGCGCTAACCGAGCACGTCAGCCAGCCCGACTCAAGAGCTGGCCAGCTTCAGCGCGGCCGCCACGACAGGCTTGGCCCAGTGCGGCGTGGCCCGCAAATCGGCCGGGGCCACCACGCGCCCGCGCGGCTCGCCAAGAACCTGAGCCCCTCGCCAGTGCATCACCAAAGTCGGCTTGGGCGGCGTGCCTGCCGCCGGGTCGGCCTGGGCCGTGTTGTCGTACACGCGCAATTCGGCCAGATGCGGCAGCAACCGGATCAGCTGCATACGGCTGTGGTCGAACCGCCGGCGGATGTCGGCCTCGGGGATGTCGTGCCCGCCTTTGGCCACGCGAGCTTTGACGCGCTCGATGTGGTGCTCGGGAGTAGCCAAACCTGCGTACCAGATCCGGACTTCATAGCCTTGCCCGGCCGCCTCTTCGAGCAACTTGACCACCGAATTGCCACCGAGGGTGGTTTCGAATGCGTAGTCGCGTCGCGTGGCAATGGCCTGCTGCAACAGTCGCTTGCCCTCGTGCCAGGCCGCGCTGTTGGCCTGCGTCTGGCTCAATTGCGGATTGCGCTCGCGAATGGCGCGCGCGGCCTCGTCCGGGTTGAAGTACAGCCCGCCGCTCTGGCGGATCACCGCGCCGCCGATGCTGCTCTTGCCCGCGCCATTGGTGCCGGCCAGCACGAAGATCCGCGGCGCGGCCTGGGTGGAAGGCTTTTTGCGGTTCGCCACGACGTTGTCTCTCTGCTTTTATTGGGTGTATGCCGTCACGGCGCTCGCTCGAAAACGTGCGCTGACAAGAAAAGGGATAAGCGCCTGCATGGCGCCAAAAAACTCGCCCGACCTCTTGCGAGGCGCCAGAGCTCAGCCTTTGGCTTGGCTCACCGCCGCCTGCCCCAATGCGTCGGGCTGGGCGTCGAAGGCATCGTCCATGGCCGATCGAACGCTGGGCGCCTGCATGCGGTCGAGCAGGGCGTCGAACTCATGACTCAGGCTGTCGAGCGGTTGCCTCTGGGCATCGAGCAGGGCTTGATAGGCATCGATCGACAGCACCACGGCCGTGGGGCGATCGCGCTTGGTGATGGCAACCATGCCTTGACTGAAAGCCGTGTCGAGCACACGGCCAAAACTGTTTTTCGCCTCGGTAGCCGAAAACTCGGCCACCTCGACAGACTCACCACGGTGGTTCAACAGGGTCAGGGCAGTCATGACAACAGACTCCAGCTAGATGACCGGTTAATTTTAGCCATATTAGCCAAAATGTCCAATCTGTAAATTGGATTTGTCCGGGCAGAAGTCTCAAAAACGAGCAAGCCAGCACGCAGGACGCATGCTGGCTTGCAAGTCGTTCGACGAATTACCAGCTGACTTCGCGGTCCGGCGTGGCGGTGATCCGGTGCAGGGACAGGTCAGCCCCTTCGAATTCTTCTTCCTGGGTCAAGCGCAGCCCCATCGTCAACTTGATGACGCCGTAGACCAGCACGCCGCTTCCCAGAGCCCAGGCTACTACCAAGGCCGTGCCGATGAACTGCGCGCCAAAGCTCACGCCCCCCACGCCGCCCAACGCTTTCTGACCAAAGATACCAGCCGCCAGCCCGCCCCAGGTGCCGCACAAGCCGTGCAAAGGCCACACGCCCAGAACGTCGTCAATCTTCCACTTGTTCTGCACCAGAGTGAACAGAGACACAAACAGCGCCCCGGCCACACCGCCCACCACCAGTGCACCAGCAGGGTGCATCAGATCAGAGCCGGCACAAACGGCCACCAGGCCAGCCAGCGGTCCGTTGTAGGCAAAGCCGGGGTCGTTCCTGCCCATCAGCACCGCCACCAAGGTTCCGCCCACGAGCGCCATCAAGGAGTTCACGGCCACCAGGCCCGAAATCTTGTCGATCGTTTGCGCGCTCATCACATTGAAGCCGAACCAGCCCACCGCGAGGATCCATGAGCCCAGCGCCAGAAACGGAATGCTCGACGGCGGGTGCGCCGACATGCCGCCGTCTTTGCGATAGCGGTTGCGTCGGGCCCCGAGCAACAGCACAGCGGGCAAAGCCACCCAGCCACCCATTGCGTGCACCACCACGGAGCCGGCGAAATCGTGCAACTCTGCACCCGCGATGCTGTGGATCCAGGCCTGAATGCCGAAACGCTCGCCCCACACCGCGCCTTCACACAGCGGGTAGAACACCCCCACGATGACCGACGTCGCGATCATTTGCGGCATGAATCGGGCGCGCTCGGCAATGCCGCCTGAGATGATGGCCGGGATGGCTGCGGCAAAGGTCAGCAAGAAGAAAAACTTCATGAGGTCATAGCCGTTGCGCTGAGCCAGCACGCCAGCGCCGCTATAGAAATCGACCCCGTAGGCCACGGTGTAGCCGACGAAGAAATACACGAGGGGCGACACGCAAAAATCGACCAGGATCTTGACCAGTGCGTTGACTTGGTTCTTCTGCCGCACCGTGCCGAGCTCCAGAAACGCGAAACCCGCGTGCATGGCCAGAACCATGACGGCGCCCAGCATGATGAATAGCGCGTCGGCGCCTTGCTTGAGTTGTTCCATGACTATCGGTAGATCAAACGAATGAGGTGCGCCCACCAATCCGGTGCGCAGGCGCGCTAAAGCACCAAGATGTAGCAATTTTCGTGCCACAAATAAGTGCAAAACGCTTGATGCTCGAGCGCCATTTGCCCAACTTCGGGGAGCAGTTGGCTGCGCACGGACACGGCATGCATCCAGCACAAAATTAATTTGCACCATCATTGTGCGCAAACAGGCCTACCAAGCGCACCGGCCTCGAAAGGTTTCCGTTCAACACAGAAGCCGCTCATCGCGGCGAAAATGGAGCCCATCTCTGCCGAAGGTGATCACCTTCCAACATCCAACGTCAAACCAGGCATGAACATTCGAATCGGAGAGGGCTGGGACACCCACGCCTTGGTGGCTGAACGCAAATTGATACTGGGTGGCGTCGAGATCCCCCACACGCACGGCTTGCTGGGCCACTCCGACGCCGATGCCTTGCTGCATGCCATCACCGACGCTGTTCTGGGAGCCGCAGGGCTCGGCGATATCGGCCGACACTTCCCCGACACGGATGCCCAATTCAAGGGCGCCGACTCCCTCGCCCTGCTGGCCGAAGCCGTGCGTCGTGTGCAGGCAGCCGGCTGGGTGGTGGGTAATGTGGACTGCACGATCGTGGCCCAGGCACCCAAGATGGCGCCGCACATTCCGGCCATGCGCGAGCGCATTGCTCAGGCGCTGGCTGTCGCGCCCGATCAGGTCAACGTGAAGGCCAAGACAGCCGAGAAGATGGGCCCTGTCGGCCGACTCGAGGCGATCGAAGCGCGAGCAGTCTGCCTGCTGCTGGCGCGCTAACGATCAACCGGCGCGCTTCAAGCGCACGTAGGCAACCAAGCCGCCGTCGGGCGCGTTGGTCAGCTCGAAGCGTCCGCCCATGCGCGCCAGGGCCTTGTCCACGATGGCCAGGCCGAGGCCCGCGCCAGTAGCGGCGGTGCGCGCGGTATCGCCGCGGAAGAACGGAATGGTCAGCTGCGGCAGCTTCTCGGGCGGCACGCCCGTACCGTGGTCGCGCACGCTGATCTGCACCCAGTTGTTCGAGCGGGCATAAGACACCTCGACCTCGGCAACACCGGTATCGGGCGTGCGACCGTATCGGCGAGCGTTTTCGAACAAGTTGGCCATCACCCGGCTGAGTTCGGTTTCATCGGCCAGCACGTACACGTCGATGGGCACCCGGGCCTGGATGCGAATCTGGCTGGTGTCGCGAAAGCTCGCCACAGCGCGGTCGATGAGGCTCGAAAGGTGCACCGACACCAGCTTGACTTCGCCGGGGCGGGCGTAGTCCATGAACTTGTCGATGATGGCGTCAAGTTGATCGATATCGGCCGCCATATTGCGCTTGGCCTCGTCGTCGTTGACGCTCATCTCGGCTTCCAGGCGTAGCCGCGCCAAGGGAGTACGCAAGTCATGCGAAATACCGGCCAGCATCACGGCCCGGTCTTCCTCGATGCGCGCCAATTCACGCGCCATCCGGTTGAAGCCTTGGTTGACCTCGCGAATCTCGCGCGTCAGCATGGTTTCGTCCAGCGTGGAGTCGTATTCGCCTTCGCGGATGCGGCTGGCGGCAAACGACAGCTGCTTGAGCGGCCGGTTGATCAGGCCGGCAATCGCTGCGGAGCCCACCAGCGTCGCCAGGATGGCAATGCTGATCCAGATGATCCAGGTGCGCCCGGTCAGCGGCTGCACGCGGCTCGGGTCGGCCTGCAGCCAATATTGATCGTTTTCGATGACGAAGCCGACCCACAGGCCGCTGGTGCCGTTGACGCTGCCCGCAACGACGGTGGACGGCCCCAGGCGCGAGCGCAGTTCGCTGCCGATGGCGCGAGTGAAGCGATCCACCTCGAACGGGACAAAGGTGTCCTTCGGCTCGCGAGGTTGCAGGCGCACGGACTCCTGATCAAAGATGGTCTTGATCAGCGTGACGCGGTTGATGCTGTCGGCGTAGCGCAAAGCCGCGCGCGACAGGTTCACCAAACTGGCGATCTGCTGCGCGGCTTGCACGGCGCGAGGCTCGAAATCAAGCGCTCGAAAGGTTTGCACCCAGGCAAAAATGCCAGCCGTGAGCAACACGCCCAGCAGCATGAACGTGCGCCAAAAAAGGCTCATTGCGAACCGATTACCGGACATCGGTCGACTCCGCCAGCAGCATCAGAAACTCAAAGAAAGAGGGTTGTAGAGCGGGGCGCAGACACACCGCATGCGCGGCGCACCCACCTGAATCGAGCGCCGTTATGCGGCCTCGTCAGGCACGAACACGTAGCCGACACCCCAGACGGTCTGGATGTATCGGGGCTGCGACGGATCGGGCTCGATCATCTTGCGCAGACGCGAGATCTGCACGTCCAGGCTGCGATCGAAGGGCTCGAATTCGCGGCCACGAGCCAGCTGCGCCAGTTTGTCGCGCGACAGAGGTTGACGGGGATGGCGCACCAGCGCTTTGAGCATCGAGAACTCGCCGGTGGTCAAGGCGATCTGCTCGCCGCTCTTGGTCAGTCGGCGCAAGGCCAAGTCGAACTCGAACGGGCCGAAGGTGACGGTCTGCGCTTCTTTGGCTGGAGCGCCGGGTGCTTCGATGACCGGGCGGCGGCGCAGCACGGCATGCACGCGGGCCAGCAATTCGCGCGGGTTGAACGGCTTGGTCAGGTAATCGTCGGCACCCACTTCGAGGCCCACGATGCGATCGACGTCTTCCACCTTGGCGGTCAGCATGATGATCGGTGTGGCGTCATTCGCAGCGCGCAGGCGACGGCAGATCGACAGCCCATCTTCGCCGGGCAGCATCAGGTCAAGCACGATCAGGTCAACCGTTTCGCGGGTCAGCAGGCGGTTCAGGGCCTTCGCGTCTTCTGCCAGCAGCACCTCGAAACCTTCTTGGCTCAGGTAGCGACGCAGCAAATCGCGAATGCGGGCATCGTCGTCAACTACCAAGATCCGACCAGTGCGCTGATTGACAGGTGCGGTCATGAACCGAACTCCTTCTGAAATTTGTAACAGGCACGATTGTGGCGGGCGGAAACCCTGAAAAATCGAGGGCCTGACCAGCTGTTACAAATATTGCGCCTTGGCTCGGCCAGTGTCAATCAGCCGCAGCCGCTGCCGAGCTGCGACGCCAGAGTCCGTTCTCGAACAGCTCGAATGGCTCGAATTTCGCCTTGTAGGCCATCTTGCCGCTCTGCTCGATCCAGTAGCCCAAATACAGATAAGGCAGTCCCAAGATCCGCGCTTGCTCGATCTGCCACAGCACGTTGAAGGTGCCGTAGCTGCTGGCTGCCTCGGGCTCATAGAAGGTGTAGACAGCCGAGAGCCCGTCGCTGAGCACGTCCAGGATGGACACCATCTTCAGGGCGCCCAAGCTGTCGCTGCCGGGTGGGGGCGGCTCACGAAATTCGACAAGGCGCGAGTTCACCCGGCTTTGCAGCAGGAACTGCGAATACTGATCGACGGAGTCGTGATCCATGCCTCCACCGCTGTGGCGTCCGGACTGGTAGCGCAAATACAGTTGGTAGTGCTCGAGGATGAAATACAGCTTCAGCACTCGTGCCTGCAGGTTGCCGTGGCGCGTCAAAGCTCGCCGTTGACTGCGCGAGGGGCTGAATTCGTCAACCAGCACGCGCAGCGGAATGCAAGCCTGGCATCCGTCGCAATACGGTCGATACGTGAACATGCCGCTGCGCCGAAATCCTCTCGCCACCAGGCTCGAATACGCGTCGGCATGAATCAGGTGACTCGGCGTGGCAACCTGCGAGCGTGCCTGGCGGCCGTCCAGGTAGCTGCACGGGTAGGGCGCAGTTGCGTAAAACTGCAAAGACGCCAGCGGGAGTTCTTTGAGATGCGTCACGCGGATCGACCTGTGGAGGGCGGCCCGATCAACCTCAGTCAGCAACCGGATTCAGCTCGGACCAGAGCGAATCATGATAGGCCCAAACCGTTGGCCCCTGCTGCGAAGACCGCTGGGCAACGTGCGTCACAAAATCGGCCCGACTGACTTCTGCCGCACCAAGAGACGACAGGTGCGACGTGTTTTGCTGGCAATCGATCCAGTCGATGCCGTTGGCGCGGCAAAAGCACACCAGCGCGGCCAGCGCGATCTTTGACGCGTCAGTGCGATGGGCGAACATTGATTCGCCAAAAAACATGCGGCCCAGGCATACGCCGTACAAGCCGCCAGCCAATTGACCATCCATCCAGCATTCAAAGCTGTGGGCTTCGCCGGCGCGATGCCAACTTGAATAGGCCTGCACCATCTCCGGGACGATCCAGGTACCGTCTTGTCCTGGGCGGGGCGTGCTCGAACAGGCCTGGATCACGCGCTCGAAGCTGCTATCAATGCGAATTTCACAACCCGGCGTCTGGCGAAATTTCGCGATGGTTTTGCGCAGCGAGCGCGACAATTTGAAGTGCTTGACCTGCAACACCATGCGTGGATCCGGACTCCACCACAAGATGGGCTGACCCGGGGCATACCACGGGAAGATGCCGTGCTGGTAGGCGTGCCGCAGCCAGTCGAGCCCCAGGCTGCCACCAGCGGCCAGGATGCCCGGTACGGGGCTGTTCGCTGCCCATGCCTGGTCTGCCGGCGGAAAGTACAACAGGTCGGGATCCAGCCAATAAAGATTCATGGCGCAAGTGTCGCAGCCCTGAAAACAAAAAGGCCCGGTAGCAAGCCACCGGGCCAAAGGTACCTTGAAACAGATTTCGAGAGGTACCGAGGAGACAACCTATATGAACTGCCTTGGCAGTTCAGGAGGCGAAGAGGCCGCCGCTATGGGCAAGACCACGAAGATCGCCTCCCGTGATCAATCAGGCCGCAGCGCGACGGCTCTTCGACGCAGCTTGCGTGGCCTTCACAGCCGTGTTGGTCATGGCTTGGAAGTTGGCTTCGGCCACGTCAGCGGCTTGCTTGGCAGCCTTTTGCACGGTGTCGAAAGCGTTGTTGGCGGCGGCGACAGCCGACTTCACCAAGACAACGGCGTTTTCGGTACCAGCGGGAGCGTTCTTGACGGCGCTATCGACCACCGAGACGAACTTCTTCTGAGCATCAGCCAGTTGGGATTCGGCAACCTTGCTGACTTCAGAGCCGGTGCTCGAGGCGATGTCGTACACGTGACGGCCGTAAGCAGCAGCCTTTTCAGCGGCGGGTTGCAGCAGTCCAGCTTGCAGGGCCAGCAACTCTTGAGCATCCTTCACCGACAGCACGGCTTGGGTGTGCTGAGCAGCCTCGTCCATCGTGGCCTTGGCGACTTGCAGGTTCAGTTCGACCAGCTTCTCAAAACCCTCAAAGGCTTTTTGGGTCAGATCAAAAAGGGTGGTCACGCCAGCTTTGTGAGCGGCCAGGAATTGTTCGGCGTTCGACATGTCGGATTCTCCAAGAGTGAATATGAGAAATAAGTTGCGTTGGCTGCTGTTGCGCGGCAACGATGTTGCACTGCAATATGACTCAAAGTATACGCAAGGCGCGATTCAATGCAAGCATTTTTGCTGCGTTGCAACAATTTTCCTCGTGGATCAAGCCGTCGTCCGACGAAACGGCCGGGTTGAAATGCAGGGTTTTCCTGGTCACGGACTTAGAAGAAGCGTCTTTCCATGTGTTTCTTCACGAGCACGGTCGCCATAGGTGCCGTCAACTTGATCGCTTGACTGGCAACTGCCGCTCCACGCTCTATGCAGTGCAGCAGTCACTCATCCAGCTTGCCGATCTGAACAGCCGCAGTGAATTGCCTATTCTTTGACCTTTGACGCATCGTTTTGTTTACATAATATACATTGTCGCTGGTTAAACGAAGCCAGGACGGAGGCCGCCTCCTATGTGTCGGGCCAACGGAATTTCGGTAACCACCCCCGGAATTCTGGTAACCAGAGAGACTGATAGACCGAACCCAATAGATGTGCAGCGCGCTGCTGGCTCCTGGCAAAAAGCCAATGTTCTACGTAAGCACAGTCGCAGCCATTAAAGATTGGTAGTCCTGCTTGTTGAACGCTGGTGGCGCCAGCAGGTTCCGAGCGAGGCTGCGCTTTCGCTCCATCAGGATCTGAAGCTGGACATCAAAGCTGTGTTCGGGGTGATCCGGCAAGACGGCCATCGGATAGTAGATGTGTACGTCTTTGGTCTGACCAATGCGGTAAACCCGATCGGAACATTGGTCTTCGACCGCAGGGTTCCACCACCGCGACAGATGAATAACGTGGTTGGCTGTTGGCGCCGACCGAAAACTGAGCCACTTTTGAAGGGTGTGCCGATCTAAAACTGAGCCAGGTGTTCAACCTACCCTGCTGCTTTTTGATGCAGCGGGGTTCGAGGAGTGATCACCATGGACATGATCGGCAGAATCCGGCGGCTGCACAGCCGAGGCAAGAAGTCAGAGCGGGAGATCTCGCGGATGACGGGGCTGTCGCGCAACACGATAGCCAAGTGGCTCAAGGCGCCATTGGCTGGCGAGCCCAAGTACCGGCGAGGTGAGCAGCCGGGCAAATTGACGGCCTTCCACGAGGCGCTCAAGCAGGCACTCAAGGCCGATGCCCATCGGCCCAAGCACGAACGTCGAACGGCACGGGCGCTGTACAACGAGATCAAGGCGGCAGGCTACGAAGGTGGCTACACCCGCGTGACGGATTTGGGGTACAGCCGACATACCTGTAAAAATAGGACTTTAGCTGGGGCTTGCAGGCGCCGCCCATCAGGCGCTCAAACGGGTGGCTTTCTGCACATGCAATAAATGAATTGCTGGTCGATTCCAAATGGTGTGCGATGCACCTGCTCCTCATGGGTCAACAAGGTGAACGCATCGCCGAACTCTGCGTGAAGGTCGTTCGGAGCGTAGCGCATGACAGGCAGCCCGCTACATTGAGTTGGACCATTGCCGCCGAACGTCGCCATGATGACGTAACCACCCGGCTTGAGCGCACGCAAGACTTGCCTGACGTACACCTCGCGATCTGACTGCGCTGTCAGAAAGTGGAACACGGCACGGTCGTGCCAGAGGTCGATGCTGTGTTGCTCGAATTTTGCACAAGTGACGCCCACCTCAACCCACTTCACACGAGTGCTCTTCTCACCAAGACGGCGTTGACTCTCTGCCAAGGCTGCTGCGGACAGGTCCAGCACCGTCACATTGGCGTAGCCGTCGTCCAGTAAATCATCAACCAGTGTGGAAGCACCGCCGCCGACATCAATGATGGTTGCATCATGAGCGAGTCCGCTTGAGCGGATCAGGCGCATGGACATATCGGCATGCGGCTGAAACCAGCTCACACTGTCTGGCGCTTTGGTGGAATAGACCTTTTCCCAATGGTCCTTGTTTTGCATTGATGACTCCTTTGTAGGTTCTGCGGAGTATTCCCCTAAACTGAATCCCACTTGATCCTGTGCGCGGCCTGCGTGGCATCGTGTCGGGCGTCGTCTTCGCTGTGTACGTAGATGCTGGTGGTGCTGATGGTGGCGTGACCAAAGTTGTCGCGCACGGTCTTGACGTCCAATCCGGCATCGGTCATGTGTGTGCCAGCGGTGTGCCTCAGCCAATGCGTGGATGCCGCTTCAATCTGGGCGGCAGCGCCATCCCAGTCTGATCCTTGGGCTCGCAGACGGTCTGCGGTCGATCGCATGACGCCTTTGACGACCTCATGAATAGCGCTGCGCGCCATTGGTTTTGTGCCTCCGATGATGGGCAGCACCAATGGCGTATTTTCGCTGTGACCAGGCAGTGCTGGCAAACCATAGGCTTTGCGGTAAGCCATGAGTTCGGCCATCAGCTCAGCCGTGGCGGGAACGATCCGAGGTTTGTCGCCTTTTCCGATGATTTCCAACCACCAGCGCTCAACACCTGCGCGGTCGCGCTGGCTGTAGAAGCCGCCCATGCAGCCAGACGTGATCTCTGAGACCCGCAGCCCGCCGACATAGAGCAAGGAAAACAGCCACCTGCAACGCATGGCGTGAGCCTGCTCTCGTGCAGAGTCTGTGGGCATGGCCTGGATCGTCGCTTTGACCTCATCCCAGTGTTCATGGGGAAGGAAGCGATTGGTCTGCCTTGGCCCAACGCGACGCGTGCGACGGCCCAGCGAAAGTGGATTGCCAGCCAGGTAGCCTGCCTCCACCAGCCAAGAGAACATGGCATTGATGATGGACAGTGCGTGGCGCTGGCTGGTACTTGATAGCGGCCCGGCGAACGGTCGCCAGTGTGGCGAGTCCCGCCCTGGCCGTTGTCGCACTGTCATGACCCACCGTTCAGCTGGCTGCGGGTTGGATAGGAATCGCTCGTACAGCAGCAGATCCTCGTGCGTCAGCGAGGACATAGCCAAGCCGCGCTGGTGCACACACCACAACAACAGCCTTTCCGCCTCCTTGCGATAGCTGGCCAGCGTGGCGGGCGTATCGACGTAGCGTGCCAGCCAAGCCAGCACAGCCGAGCGGTCGTCATTGGCGGCAACCTGGCTGCGGGCGTGTGAGCGGTTGTGCCCGTCTTGCCCGGTGAGATGCTGCGGAATCAGGGTTTGATCAATCGGG
>NZ_JAYSBZ010000002.1:0-85607 GCF_041915145.1 Aquabacterium sp.
CCGTCAACGTGAAGATCGGCGTGCGGCGGCAGCGCGAGCGCTTGTCGCCGCCCCGATCGGCTCAGTGGCAGAAATTGCGCACGTCGTTCTGCGCCACTTCGCGGTCGTAAGCGTCGGTGGCCTTGCCGTTGCCGTGGCGCACCGCGCCGCTGAGCACGTCGCGCGCCAGGTTGCAGCGCGACTGGTCGCTGCCGTCTTCGCGCCCGTTTGAGAGCGGTTTGGGCCGCAGCGGCGCAGGTACCGCAGGCTCGAAGGGTTTGCTGGGCTTGGGCCAGACCGGGTCCCACGGCTTGCGGCCGTTGGCGGCTTCGCTGGCCGGTTGCGCGGCCGGCGGGGGCGTCTTGATGTCCAGCGGCTTGGCGCTCTCTGGGGTATCTTCCTTGCGCTGCGAATAGTGCACCTTGCCGTCCTTGTCCACCCACTTGTAGACCTGGGCCGCCGCCCACGCGGGGGCGGCCAGGCCAACCAACAAGCAAAGGACGCGGCTGAGTCGGGGCAAAGAGGGGCGTTTCATGGCACGGCGGTGGTGGAGCGCGTCAGGCCTTCTTGACGAACTCGGACTTCAGCTTCATCGGCCCGATGCCGTCGATCTTGCAGTCGATGTTGTGGTCGCCCTCGACGAGCCGGATGTTCTTGACCTTCGTGCCCACCTTCACCACGGACGACGAGCCCTTGATCTTCAGGTCTTTCATCACCGTGATCGTGTCGCCGTCTTGCAGCACGTTGCCGTTGGCGTCTTTCACCACTGCGGCTTCATCGGCCGGCGGCGGGCTGGCGGCCTCGGCAGACCATTCGTGGGCGCACTCGGCGCAGATCAGCATGTTGCCGTCTTCATAGACGTAAGTGGAGTTGCAGCGGGGGCAGGTGATGGGGGTGTCGCTCACAAAGGGCTCAATGCAAGTAGGTGGCAGGCGCCGACACCGCGTCGGCACTCGTTGAATGCCCGATCATGCAACGCCGGGCCGCCCGGCGGCAACCCACCAACCCGGGTTCATGCGGCTAGACTGCGCGCCACATCGATAAATGAGCTGGTTGCCGGGCGGCAAGCGGCTCCCCAACCCCAGAAAGGATTCGGCCATGGCCATCATCACCACCGCCTCGGGCCTGCAATACGAAGACACCTCCGAAGGCTCGGGCGCCGTCGCCCAGGCCGGTGCCTACGTGACCGTGCACTACACCGGCTGGCTCTTTGAAGGCGGCGTCAAGGGCGCCAAGTTCGATTCGAGCAAAGACCGCAACGACCCGTTCAACTTCCCGCTCGGCGCCGGCCACGTGATTCGTGGGTGGGACGAAGGCGTGCAAGGCATGAAGGTCGGCGGCACGCGCACCCTGATCATTCCGCCCGATCTGGGCTACGGCGCCCGGGGTGCTGGCGGCGTGATCCCGCCCAACGCGACGCTGATGTTCGAGGTGAAGCTGTTGAGCGCTTAAGCCGCCAACTCGTCAGGCCACCGCGCTAGCCCTGCGCCGTGGCCTCGCCCCAATAGTGGTAGCCCACGAACCGCGGCCCGGGCAGATAGGTGGACTGCATTTGCGTGCTGAAGCCCGCCTCGCCCAACAACTGCGGAATGTCCGCGCTCAGGCTGCACCCGCCGGCCAGCGGGCCCCAAATGGGTTGCAGGCGCTTCTGCCAGCGCCGCACGGCCTCGTCGGGCGCCACGCCGTGCTCTGAAAACAGCAACTTGCCGCCCGGCTTCAGCACCCGGCGCATCTCGGCCAGCGCCGCCAGCGGCTCGGGTATCGAGCACAGCGTGTAGGTGCAAACAACCGTGTCGAAGCTCGCGTCGGCCAGCGGCAAACGCTCGGCCGACAAGCCCACCAGTTCGACCTGCAAGCCCGCCGCCTGCACCCGCTTTTGCGCCAGCGAATGCATCTTCAAGGCCGGGTCCACGCCCACGATCTTCTCGACCCGGTCTTTTGCATAAAACGGCATGTTCAGGCCGGTGCCGATGCCAATTTCCAAAACCTTGCCCTGCGCCAGGGGGATGACCTTCTGGCGCTGCTTAGCCACAGGGCGCACGCCGCAAGCCAGGTCAATGAGGTACGGGAGGATGTGGTGATCGTAGAAGTTCACTTTATTGGGCTCAGGTTTTTCAACTCGAAGTGATATTCATATTTCGGGCAGTTGTGCTGAATATGGTGTGGCTGGTTCATATCCAGCCGAGCCATCCGCCAAATACGACCATGCAAGCCAGATCGAACCCCAGAATGGAGGATACGGTGATGATTTGCTTCTTCCGTGAGGTGGTGTCGTACACGTAATAACAGACGAGATAGAACGGCAAGTATCCGAGAAGAAAAATCAGCCAGGGCGTGCCGCGGTTCCACCAAGACCACTCCCAGCGCAGCGCGCCAATATGGTTGAGGCCCATTTCGACCATCACCGACATTGCAGACATGATAACCGCGAAGAATAGGCGATTATTGATGCCGAGAATCTTCATGTTGCGGTCGGCAGGAATGGCCATGGTGGCGATGATGCCGGTTATGGCGAACATGAAACTGATTTCGATGTTCAGCCCGATGAAGATGAGAAACGCGGTGTCGCCTGGCGCACTCCAGGCCGGGGCAAATTGCGTGAAATGAAACAGCAGGCTGTTCCAGATCTCATTGAAGAAATCCATCCCCCAGAATGCCAGCGCAGCAAGAACGCGGCTCCAGTTGCCTTTGTCTATTTCTCGAGAATAGGTATAAAGAACGACCAGCAACAGCGTGATGACATACCACGAGAAATGGCTGGTGTCGCGCACTCTGGCGAGTGCGTCCAATGCAGATTGTGCGGGCATGGGTTATCTCCGGTACTGTTTGTTTGTGTCGATTTGATTTCTGTTTGCCGGGGTGAACCAGCAAACCACGGCATGGTATCTCAAAGCTCAAATTTCTGGGTGCGCTTCGTTTACTCCGGCCTGCCGGGCTTCTGCGTCAGCGGGTGCATTTTCAAGGCTGGGCTTATGCCCATGATTTTCTTTGGCTATTCAATCGCCGTGTCGGGTTATGAAATCATTCTTGATGGATTCGGGGAGGACGGAATAATCCTCATTTGAGCCATACCACCGGGTCGTTACACGATTTGCCTCGCGGGTGAAGAAGCTAGCCCAGGTTTTTGTACTTTCCAGGTCTATGACAATGGTTGCGGTTTCTGCTGAGCAGTTATGTGGGCGGCATCGGTTTGCAACCAAATAATTTTCAACTTTTCTGCGGGGGTTTCGATGGTGTACTTTGAGAGGGATCGAAGCTCTTGCTGGGGCAGCAAATTGCGAAGTGTTTTCTTCAGCGCCGGCTGGTTGAGCAGGTCGATTTGATTGTTGGGTGATTTTTCAGATGGATATCTGTCTACCCAATACGAATAATGATCTGGTGAGTCATTTGCATAGGTAGAATGTAGAGTTGAGGCAATCAGGGCGAGTGAGGTGGCAAAGATTTTTGTTTGCATGTTACCCACGGATTTTTATTACGGTTGGCAATAGGCGGGCGATTCTTGCTGAGTAAATTTCTATATTAAATGGGCCTGGCGGATGTCTGCTCGCTCCAGCGCCCATTGAATGCCGATGAAAAATACCCCAATGAAAGCAAAGATGCCCAGTGCGTAATGCCGCCGGCCAAATCGATGGCGCGGAGCCGAGCGTAGCGGTGGTCTGCATTTGCGGATGACATCGAAAAAAATGAATCAGCGCATTTCGAACAACTCTTGATGGAACCGCTCAGGCGGCAAGCCGTGGGCGAGAAAGTCGGCGCGCAGCGACTGCCCGAACCCCGACGGGCCGCAGAACCAGATGCTGGCCGACTGCCATTCGGGCACGGCGGCGCGGATGCGTTCGCCGTTCAGCCGCCCGTCTTTGCTGCTGACCAGCAGATGCAGGCGTACGCCGGCGGCGGCTGAGTCTTTGGTGAGGTGGTCGATGGCGCTCTGGTCGAAATCCGCCGTCGGGTGAAACAGATCGATCAACGTGGCATCGGGCGTGGCCGCCCGCTGCTTGAGCCGGGCGATAAACGGGGTGATGCCAATGCCCGCGCCCACCCAGATCTGGCGCGGTTGCGAATCTTCGAAGTTGAAGCAACCGTAAGGGCCTTCTACCGTGACGGGCAGGCCGACTTTCAGGCGGTCGCGCAGGCGCCGGGTGTGGTCACCCAACGCCTTGGTGATGAAAACCAGCCGACGGTCGGCCGGGTTCCAGGCCGAGGCGATGCTGTAGGGGTGCGCGCCTTCGCGCTGGTCTGAGGTGACGAAGGCAAACTGCCCGGCGGCATGGCCGCGCCAGCCCTCGTTGAGCACAACGGCCGTTTCGAGCACGTTCAGCGCCGGGTAGTCGGTGATGCTGGCAATGGTGCCCTGCACCTTGCGGGCGGCGCCGATCTTGCCGGCCAGGCTCAACACCGCCGCCACGCACCCGCCCAGCAGCAAGGCCGCCAGCACCCAGCCCACCGGCTGCGCCCAATAGCCCGACTTGGCGAGCACGGCCGAGTGATAGGCCAGCGCCAGGTAGGCCAGCGCCAGATATTTGTGGGTCTTGGCGAACAGGTGATAAGGGAAGCGCTTGACCAGCGCCAGCACGATCAGCACCACGGCGGCGTAAAACGCCCACTCGCCCACCGATTCGGCCAAGCCTCGCTGGCTGCGCAACCAGCCTTCGAGCGCGCCCAGGGTTTCGGCCGGAGCCGGCTTGCGGGCGGGCCTGACCAGCCAACCCCAACCCACCATCCACTTCGTGCCCTTGGCCCACCACCAGTGCAGTACCGAAACCACCAGCGCCGTCATGCCCAGCCACTTGTGCAGGCGATACATCTTGTCCAGCCCGCCCAGATGCGGCTCCAGCCATTTGGGGCGCAAGGCCAGCAACATGGCCACGCTCATCACGCCGATGGCGATCACTCCGCTGTATTGCACGAACACCGAGCGAAACGAGAAATAGGTGAGCGGCTCGGGTAATAGCGTGTCGGCGGCCAGCCATAACGCGGTCAGCAATATCAGCACAGCGAGGAGTGAAAGCTTGATGCGTTTCATGAATCACCTCTGGTGCAATTTGGTGTGCGGTTAACGTTTGAATTCATCGGCCTGCGCGGTTTTTCGCGCAGGTCCGGAGGAATGAGAGGTTAGCCACCATGTCTCTGTATATAGCGGACTTCATGCACTTGAACTCCTCCTAGACTTGATACTTTAGTGGCCATGCCATGATCGATATGGAAGCCCGCTGCCTGATAGAACCGTATGGCGCGCTCGTTTCCAGCAAGAACCCAAAGGCTAATTGATTTGGCACCTACTGCGAGCAACGCATCGAGGGAAGACAGCCACAATTCACGACCTACGCCGGAAGACCAATGTGGCGGCGCGACATATATGGCTTCTAACTCGTAGTCAGCCGACTCGGCACCTTCATCTCGACAGGGGCCAAATGCTGAAAATCCGACGAGTTTGCCGGCGGACTCGGCGACCAAGAGGGAAGGCTTTCCGCCAGCAAGCAACTTGCCCCACATCACCTCCCGCTTCTCAACGGATAATGCAGCTAAAAAGTCGTCGGGGAGCAATTGCCGATATGCGGCCTGCCATGAGTGGACATGAACTTCTGCAATTCCTTTTGCGTCGCAGATGGTGGCGGGGCGGATAGTCATGGTGGCTAACTTATTGTTGAGCGGTGGCGGGTTGGGTTTCTGTCTATATATGGAGCTGGTTCATATATGCAGATCCAACCATCCATCACCCCTCCAACCACCCCATCACCTCTTTCCACTGCTCCAAATCCTTCTCCACCCGAGAAGGTGCCACGTCCCACAGCGTCAAACCCCGTGCCGCCAAATGCACGTAATTCTGGGTATCTCTGAATTCACCCAGCACCGGAATATTCAGGGTGTGCAAGAAGGTGCGTAATTGGTCGGCCGAGATACTGCCGGTTTTCACGCGGTTGGCCACGGCGGCAATGCTCACGTGGTGGCCTTTTTTGCGGGCTTGCAGTTCGGTAACGAAATCGCGGGTGGCGTAAATATCGAAAATGCTGGGCTGCAGGGGTATGAGCACCTTGTCGGCCAGTTTCATCACCTCTTCGAGCCGCTTGCCGTGCAGGCCGGCGGGGGTGTCGAGCACCACGTGGGTGGTGCCTTTGGGCGGCTTGACGATGTGGTCGCGTTCCACCTCCCAGGTCTGGATGGGCGGCAGCTCGGGCGGGCGCAGGGTGAGCCAGGTGCGGGCGGATTGCTGGCGGTCGATGTCGCCCAGCATGACTTGGTGGCCGCTGTGGGCCAGGTAGCCGGCGATTTGGGTGGATACGGTCGATTTGCCGACGCCCCCTTTGGGGTTGGCAACCACGATCACGGGCATAGAGGCTCCTTGTGCTGCAGTGCGGCTGCGGCGCTGCAGGAGGCGCGGCAGCCATGTCCTTGGGGCGAGTTCTATGTTAACGACGGTAACGATAGAAAACGCTTGGGGTCTGCGCGCGGAGCCTTGTTTTTTGCGGCTTGGCGGGCGGTTGGGGCGCGGCGTGGTCCGCTTGGCTCATGGCTGCGGGGTGGCCGTGCGGCTGCCGCGCCGGCTTAGCCCGCGTTGGCCCCAAACAGCGCGGCGTGCTCTTTTTGCAGCAGGTTCTTTTGCACCTTGCCCATGGCGTTGCGCGGCAGCTCGGCGAGCACGAACACGCGCTTGGGCACCTTGAAGTTGGCAATGCGCTGCTTGGTTTGCTCGATGAGGCCGGCTTCGGTGAGGTGGGCGCCGGGCTGGGGCACCACGGCGGCGACCACGCCTTCGCCAAAGTCGGGGTGGGGCACGCCGAACACGGCGGACTCGGCCACGCCGGGGAGCTGGTTGAGGTGGTCTTCGATCTCGGCGGGGTAGACATTGAAGCCGCCGGTGATGATGAGGTCGCGGGCGCGGCCGACGATGCTGACGTAGCCCTTGTCGTCAGGGCCGGCGCCGATCTTGCCAACGTCGCCGGTTTTGAACCAGTCGTCGTCGGTGAAGGATTCGGCGGTCTTGTCGGGCATGCCGAGGTAGCCCATGAAGACGTTGGGGCCGCGCACCTGGATGTGGCCCACGGCGCCGGCCGGGCAGGGGGAGCCGGCGTCGTCCACCACGCGCACTTCGACGCCTGGCAGGGCGGGGCCGACGCTGCCGGCCAGGCGGGGGCCGTCGGCCGGGCGGTAGGGGTTGGAGCAGAGCATGCCGGTTTCGCTCATGCCGTAGCGCTCAAGAATGGTGTGGCCGGTGCGCTGGGCGAAGTCGGCAAAGGCGCTGGGCAGCAGCGGGGCCGAGCCGCAGACGAACAGGCGCATGCCGTTGCAGGCGCTGCGGGTGAGGCCGGGCTGGGCGAGCAGGCGGCTGTACATGGTGGGCACGCCCATGAAAACGGTGGCCTGGGGCAGATGCTGCAGCACGGCCTGGGGCTCGAACTTGCCGAGCCACAGCAGCTTGCTGCCCGACAGCAGCGCGCAATGGCAGGCCACGAACAGGCCGTGGATGTGGAAGATGGGCAGGGCGTGCAGCAGCACGTCGTCCGGCCGCCAGCCCCAGTGCTTGATGAGGGTGCGGGCGTTGCTCAGCAGGTTGCCGTGGGTGAGCAGCGCACCCTTGCTGCGGCCGGTGGTGCCAGAGGTATACAAGATGGCGCACAAGCTGGTCGACTCAAAAACGTCGGGCCGGTGCTGGTCGCTCATGAAGCTGGCGCGGTCGAGCAGGGTGCCGGTGCGGTCGGTGCCCAAGGTGAAGACGTGGCGCACGCGTTTTTGAAACGCCACGCGGCTCAGCCATTGAAAGTCGGCCGGGGCGCAGACCACCACGGCGGGTTGGGCGTCGCCCAAGAAGTAGTCCATCTCGGCCTGGCGGTAGGCCGGGTTGAGCGGCAGGTAGACCATGCCGGCGCGCAGGGTGGCGAGGTAGAGCAGCAGGGCTTCGACCGATTTGTCGGTGTGGGCGGCCACCACGGGGGGCAGATAGGTGCCGTCGTCGAGCGTGCGGCCGTGCAGGTCGAGGCTGGTGAGCAGGTTGGCGAGCATGGCGGTGGCACGCTCGATGTCTTGCCAGGTGTAGAGCAGGCCGGTGTCGGTTTCGATGGCGACGCGGGAGCGGTCGGCGGGGTAGGCGGCTTGCAGGGCGGCGAACACGTTCATGGCGAATTCCGGTGATTTGCGACGGATTTGCGAGGTGCCAGGCGCGCTATTCATTAGATAAGCACGGCGGCCGATAAAGAGAATGTAGACGACCCCCCGTGTTTCGACGGTTGGGGAAAGTCTTGCTGCCTCTTTTGATGCCGATCACCCGATGTTGATGACCGACGCACCCTTGCCCAAGCACGCCAGCGGCGGGATGGCGCACGCGCGTCAGGCCAGCATGCAGAGCGTGTTGCAGGCGGCGAATTTTGCCGAGGCGGTGAGCGCATTTGCCAGTGAGGTGGCGGCTCTGGCCGGCTGCCGGCGCGTGGCCCTGGGCTGGATGCTGGGCGACGAGATGCGGGTGATGGGCTTGTCGCACGGCGCCGAGGCCGTGTTGCGCGGCGCCTTGCCCGACGTGGCCGAGGCGATGTTCGAGGCGGTGCAGCAGCGCGCCAGCGTGTGCGTGCCGAGCGACTCAAAAGGCTTGCCGCTGATCACGCAGGCGCACCAGGTGCTGTTGCGCAAGGACGGCCTGGCTGGCGTGCTCACGGTGCCGCTGGCTCAGCACGGCGAGGTGGTGGGCGCGCTCATGTGCGAGCGCACCGACGAGCCTTTTCGCGCCGACGACGTGTTGGCGCTCGAACAACTGGTGAGCACGGTTACGCCGCTGCTGATCTTGAAGCGCGAGCTGGAGCGCCCCTGGCATGAGCGCCTGTGGCGTCGCCTCGACCGCTTGCGTGCGCGCTGGCACGACCCCCGCGAGGTGGCCTTGCGTTGGGGCGTGCGGCTGGCCGCATTGGCGGCGCTGGGCTTGCTGGTCGTGCCGTTGCCGCACCGGGTGGCGGCGCATGCCCATCTGGACGGCGCCGAGCAGCGCGTGATGACCGCGCCGCAAGACGGCTACCTGCGCGCCGTGCACGTGCGCCCCGGCGACGTGGTGAAGGCCGGGCAGGTGCTGGCCGAGTTGTCGGACGACGAACTGCAGCACACCCGCCGGGCCCGGCAGGCCGAGCTGGCACAACACGAGAACGCCTTTGCCGAGGCCTTTGCCCGCGGCGACCGCGCCCAGGCTGCCGTGGAGCAGGCCAAGGCGGCCGAGTCGCGCGCGCAGCTGGAGTTGGCCGACGAGCAACTGGCGCACACCAAGCTGGTGGCGCCCTACGACGGCGTGGTGATCCAGGGCGATCTCACGCAGATGCTGGGGGCGCCCGTCAAGCGCGCCGATACGCTGCTGGTGCTGGCCCCGGGTCTGCAATACCGCGTGATGCTGGAGGCCGCCGAGGCGGACGTGGCGAGCTTGAGCGTGGGGCAGGGCGGCAGCCTGCTGCTGTCGGCCTTGCCGAACCAGCCCTTGCGTTTTACGGTGGCGCGCATCACCCCGGTGACCAAGCTGACCGACGGCGCGCTGCATTACGAGATCGAGGCGCAACTGCTGCCCGAACCCGCCTTGCAGCAGGCGCTGCAACAGCTGCGCCCCGGCTTGCAGGGCGTGGGCAAGATCAGCCTGCCGGCCGAGCCGCTGGCGTGGCGCTGGGCCCGCCAAGCCTGGGGCTGGCTGCGCTATGCCGCCTGGGCCTGGATTTGAGAGGCGCGGGCGATGAGCGAGTCGCTTTTTTCGCCGCACTGGTATCGCATCGCCAACCTGCACCCGCAGTTGCGGCCTCATGTGCGCGTGCGCCGTCAGACCATGCGCGGCCAGCTCTGGTACGTGCTGCACAACGAAGCGGGGCAGCGCTTTCACCGCGTCAACGAACGGGCCTACGAGCTGATCGGCCGGCTGGACGGCCAGCGTAGCGTGGGTGAGCTGTGGAGCGTGCTGATCAAGCTGCACGGCGACGCCGCTCCCACGCAGAGCGAGGTGATCCGCATCCTGGGCCAGCTCACCGAGGCCGGCCTGGTGCAGGCCGAGGTGACGCCCGATGTGCGGGCGCAGTCGGCGCGGCGTCAGCAAGGCGAGCGCCGGGCGGCGCGGGCGCGGCTCAATCCGTTGTCGTTCCGCCTGCCGTTGTTCGACCCCACCGCCGTGCTGGAGCGCTGCACGGGCTTGGCGCACGCGGTGTTTCGCCCCGCGATGTTCTGGCTCTGGTTGGCGCTGGTGCTGCTGGCCGGCGGGCTGGCGTGGGGGCACCGCGGCGAGTTGGCGGCACAGGCCAGCGAGCTGGCGCAAACGCCGCGCAGCCTGCTGTGGGTGTGGCTGGTCCACCCGGTGATGAAACTCTTGCACGAGCTGGGCCACGGCCTGGCCTTGCGCCGCTTCGATTGCGAATCGCACGAGGTGGGCGTGAGCTTCATGCTGCTCATGCCGCTGCCGTATATCGACGCCACCAGCGCGCATCGCCTCTCGCAGCGCGGCCGGCGGGCGCTGGTGAGCGCGGCCGGCATCATGGTCGAGCTCACGCTGGCGGCGCTGGCGCTGCTGGTGTGGTTGAACGTGGAGCCGAGCTGGTTGAAAGACCTCGCGTTCGCGGTGATGAGCCTGGGCGGCTTGTCCACCCTGCTGTTCAACGGCAACCCCCTGATGCGCTACGACGGCTACTACCTGCTGTGCGACGTGCTCGATCTGCCCAACCTCGCCACGCGCAGCGCCGAGCATGGCCAGACGCTGGTGGTGCGCGGGTTCAAGCGCGTGCTGGGCATCCAGCCGCCGAAGTCGGGCGACGACGCGGCCGAGTCCCAATCGTCCGTGGGCGACGGCCTGGAGCAGACGGTCTGGACGCTCTACAGCCCCTTGTCGTGGGCCTACCGCACGGCCTTGTCGGCCAGTCTGGTGCTGTGGTTGGCCGAGCATTCGGCCTTGTTGGCCATGGCCTTGGCGGTGTGGCTCAGTTTGAGCCTGGTGGTGACGCCGCTGCAACGCTGCTGGGCGGCCGTGCATGGCGACCCCGATCTGGGCCGAGCCCGGGGCAAGACGCTGGCGGTGTCTGGCGTGGTGCTGGCGGGCGTGGTGACGCTGGTGGGCTTTGTGCCGTGGTCGAGCTCGGTGATGACGCAAGGCGTGGTCTGGCCGACCGAGCAAGCTCAGGTGCGCGCCGCCGCCGACGGCGAGGTGGCGCAACTGCTGGTGCGAGACGGCGATCCCGTGCGCGCCGGCCAACCCCTGGTGGTGCTGCGCAACCCTGATCTCGCCATGCGCGTGCAAGTGGCCGAGGCCCGTGTGCAGGTGGCGCAGGCGCAACTGGCGTCGGCCTACACGAGCAACCCGCTGGACGCCGGCAACGCGCAAGCCGCCCTGGAGCGCGACCAGCAGGCGCTGGCGCAAGAGCAGGCCGAGGCCGACCACCTCACGCTGCGGGCCGGGCGCGACGGCGTGTTCGTGCTGCCGCAGGCCGACGACTGGGCCAACCGCCACGTGCTCAAGGGCACGCTCATCGGCTACGTGATCGATGCCGGCAACGTGACGGTGCGCGCCGCCGTGAGCGAGCAGGACGTGGGCGCCGTGCGGGCCCGCGTGCGAGCCGTATCGGTGCAGCTCGACGAGGCCCTGGGCCTGCGCCAGCCGGGCCAGGTGATTCGTGAGGTGCCGGCGGCGGCCAACCAGTTGCCGGGCGCGGCGCTGGCCGAGCGCAACGGCGGCCCCTTTGCCACCGACCCCGACGACAAGCAGATGCTGCGCACCACCGGGCCGGTCTATCTGTTCGACGTGGCCTTGCCCGGCGCCGAGCTGGCGCATCTGGGCGGGCGCGTCTACGTGCGCTTCGACCTCGCGCCGCAAACGCTGTGGCAGCGCCTGGCGTGGCGCGCGCGGCAGATCTTCTTGCGGCACTTTGCCGATCAACGCTAGCCGCGCGGCGGCAAGGGGCGCGGTCTTGCAGCAGGGTCACGACGTCTTCCATTTCGCGCCGGTGGCCTTGCCCGGCGGCTTGCCGGCGCACCGCGTGGTGCCGCGGCCGGGCCCCGTCTTCGGGCCGTATCCGCTGCGTGGCGCCGCCGAGCTGCCCAACAGCCTGACGCTGGCCTGGCTGCGTGCTCGCATGCGGGTAGAAGGGCTGCCGTCGCGCCGGGTGCAAGAGCGCTTTCTGGCGCGCTACCAGGCCTGCCTGAACCAGCTGCAGACCGTGCCAGAGGCCGACCTCGACAGCTGGGCCGTCTGGATCAAGACGCGACTGGCCATCGACGGCTTCACCAACACCCGCGTGGCCGAGAGCTTCGCGCTCATCGCCTTGCAGGTGCGCCGTCAACTCGGCTTCACGCTGCACCACACCCAGCTGCTGGCGGCCTGGTGGATGCTGGGCAACCGCCTGGCCGAAATGGCCACGGGCGAGGGCAAGACCCTGGCCGTGCTGCTCACCGCCGCCACCGGCGCCATGGCCGGCATACCGGTGCACGTGCTCACCGCCAACGACTACCTTGCCGAGCGCGACGCGCTGCGCCTGGCGCCGCTGTATCGCTCGCTGGGCCTGTCGGTGGCGTGCGTGCTCAGCCAGTCCACGCCCGACGAACGCCGCAACGCCTATGGCTGCGACCTCACCTACGCCACCGCCAGCGAAGTGGCCTTCGATCACCTGCGCGACCGCTGCGCGCTGGTCGAGGCCGGCGTGCTCACCCAGGCCGCGCAAGAAGCCTCGCCGCTGGCGCCGCCCCCGGGCGCCGTGCCGCCCAAGCCGGTGCTGCGCGGGTTGTGCATGGCCGTCGTGGACGAGGCCGACAGCATCCTCATCGACGATGCCCGCACGCCGCTGATCCTCTCGACTCCGGCCCACCGTGGCGCGCAGGGCGAGCGTTTGCGGCTGGCCTTGTTTTTGGCCCGGCAGCTGCGCGAGGGGGCCGACTACACGATGGACAGCGAAGGCGCCGGCCCGCGCCTGAGCAACGCCGGTCGCGCCCGCCTGGCCCAGCTGTGCGATCGCATGGACGGCGCCTGGGCCATGCAGCGCTGGCGCGACGAGCAGATCACGCTGGCCCTGGCGGCGCTGCGCCAGTTTCATCGCGACGTGCACTACCTCGTGCGCGACGACGAGGTGCACATCATCGACGCCAACACCGGCCGCATCGCCATCGGGCGCATGTGGTCGCGCGGGCTGCACCAGCTCATCGCCCTCAAAGAGGGCCTGGCGCCGCCGCAAGAAAACGAAACCCTCACGCAGACGACCTACCAGCGCTTCTTCCCCCGCTACCTGCGGCTGTGCGGCTTGAGCGGCACGCTCTACGAGGCGCGGCACGAGCTGCTGGCCACTTACGGTCTGCCGGTGGTGTGCGTGCCGCTGCGCAGCCCCAGCCTGCGCCAGGGCAGCCCGGTGCAGGTGCTGCCGTCTGCCGAGCAAAAGTGGGCCCGGGTGGTCGAGCGGGTGGGGCAGATGCACGCGCTGGGCCGCCCCGTGCTGGTGGGCACCGACTCGGTGGCTGATTCTGAGCGGCTCGCGGCCGCGCTGCAGGCCGCCGGCTTGCCGCATCGGGTGCTGAACGCCCGGCAAGACGCGCTGCAAAACGCCCCGCAAGATGCCGGACACGAAAGCCATGAGGCCGAGGTGATCGAGCGCGCCGGCGTGCGCGGCGCCATCACCGTGTCTACCCACATGGCCGGGCGCGGCACCGACATCCCGCTGGGCGAGGGCGTCAACGAGCTGGGCGGCTTGCACGTGATCAATTGCCACCTGCATGCGGCGCGGCGCATCGACCGGCAGTTGCACGGCCGCTGTGGCCGGCAAGGCACGCGCGGCAGCTTCGAGCGCATCGTCAGCCTCGAAGACGAACCGTTTAGTCGTGCATATTCCGCGCCCCTGCTGCGCCTGTTTGGTTCGCCCCTGGCGATGACGGGCATATTGGGGCAAGTGACACCCACTCTGTGCGTGCAGTGGGCGCAGCGCGTGTTCGAGGCACGCGAGCGGCGAGCCCGCTGGGCCATGCTGCAGCACGACAGCTGGCTGGCCCGAGGGCTCGCCTGGGCGGGTGGTCACCCCTGGGGTTGATCGCACAAAGTGCTCGCCGCATCCGTGCTTATTTGCCGCAATTCGAGCGCGGGTAATCGGCGAGCATCAGCGTTGCCTCAGAGTCATTTCAGGAGAAGTTCGTGATCGACACGCGTTTGCGCATGCTTTTGGTCCGCGTGGTTGCGGCGGTTGGCGCATGGTCTGCGTTGATCGCCACGGCCCGCGCCGAGCCGCTGGGCTGCCTGATCGAGCCCGACCGCGTCGCCGAGGTGGGCACGCAGTCCATCGGCGTCATCGCGCGGCTCAAGGTCGAGCGCGGCGACGTGGTGCACGAAGGCCAGCTGCTGGCCCGCCTGAGCGCCCAGGTCGAAAAGGCCTCGGTGGCCGTGGCCGAGGCTCGCGCCCAGGCCGACGCCGAGCTCAAGGCCGCGCTGGCTGCCAACGATCTGGCGCAGAGCAAGCTGGCGCGCGCGCGCGATCTGCTGAAACAAGAATTCGTCTCCACGCTGGCCGTGGAGCAAGCCGACTCCGAAGCCCGCGTGGCGGCGCAGCGCGTGGTGCAGGCCCGCGAGGCGCGCCAGGTGGCCGAGCGCGAGCTGAACTTGTCTACCGCCCAGCTGGGCCAGCGGGATGTGCGCAGCCCCTTCGACGGCATCGTCGTCGAGCGCTACCGCACCGAGGGCGAACGCGTCGAGCGCGAGGCCATCGTGCGGGTGGCCAAGATCGACCCGCTGCGCGTCGAGGTGCTGGTGCCTGCCGCGCAGTTCGGCAAGATCAGCGTGGGCCAGGTGGCGGCGGTCAAGCCCGACCTGCAGCAGATCGGCGCGCTGCAAGCCACCGTTTCGCTGGTAGACCGCGTGATCGACCCGGCGTCGAACAGCTTCCGGGTGCGTTTGTCGGTGCCCAACCCGGGCAATGCCGTGCCCTCGGGCCTGCGTTGCAAGGTGGACTTTGCCGGCGCGGCCAAGCCGGGTCAGGCTGCCCAGGCCACGCCGCAACCGGCGGCCGACCAGTCGGCCAACCCGGCCAGCCCCGCTTACCGTGTGCCGGCGGCGGTGGTGCCCGCCTTGCCCGCGCGCATCAACAAGCTCAGTCAGGCCATGTGAAGCATGCCGATCCGCCCGACGCCACGTTCGCTGCGCCGTGAGCCTCCCCGGGTGGAGGAGCTGGAGCCGCGCGTGCTGTTCTCGGCGGATCTCGCGGCCTTGGTGGACACGTCGAGCGCGGGCCTGCTGGCCGACTCGGCAACTGCTACGGCTAGGGAAGGTCTGCACAAAGCAAGCATTTCTGTGCCCGCTCGGCGCTGAGGTCAAGGTTTTAGATTTCGGCCGTCATTTCGCTCTGACTTCGCGCCTTCTCAGCGCGCATCGGCCGCCTTCGCAGCCCATTTCGCGCATTGCAGGCGCACTCATGCCTGCGCTGCGCTCAATTTGCCGCGCACCATCCAAAGGTTGGACAGCGCGAACAGCGTGTGCAGCTGCGCGGTGTTCTTGGCCAGCCCGCGATAGCGCACCTTCACATGCCCGAACTGGCGCTTGATCACCCGAAACGGATGCTCCACCTTGGCCCGAATGCTGGCCTTGAGCTTCTCGAGTTCGTCCATCAAGCGCCCCAGCGGCTGCGTCTTGTCCAGCTGCTTGCGCTTGCCCGGGCGCATCGCCACGTTCCAGCGCACGCCCTGCTTGGCATCGGGTCGCTTGGCCGCCCCCTGGTAACCCGCGTCGCCGAAGGCCTGCGTCTCCTCACCGTGCAACAGCGAGTTGGCCTCGACCACGTCGTTCACGCTGCCGGCCGTGCCGCGCACCGTGTGCACCAGACCCGACTCGGCGTCCACGCCGATGTGCGCTTTCATGCCGAAGTACCACTGCTGGCCCTTCTGGCTCTGCTTCATCTCGGGGTCGCGCTCGCCGCTCTGGTTCTTGGTCGAACTCGGCGCGGCGATCAGGGTCGCATCCACCACAGTGCCGGCGCGCAGCAGCAGACCCTTGCGCGAGAGCAATTCGTTGACCACGCCGAGGATCTTGGGCGCGAGCTTGTGTTTCTCCAGCACGCGGCGAAAGCGAAGGATGGTGGTCTCGTCCGGCTGTCGGTCGTTCCAGCCGCCAAGGCCTGCGAAGTCTCGGAACAGCGCCATGTCGTGCAGCGCTTCTTCCATCGCCGGGTCGCTGAGGTTGAACCACTGCTGCATGAAGTGGATGCGCAGCATGGCCTGGACGGCGAAGGGCGGCCGGCCGCGTCGGCCCTCGGGCATGTAGGGCGTGATCAGTGCGACCAACTCGGCCCACGGCACGACACGATCCATCTCTTCAAGGAATACACGTCGCCGCGTCGGCTTGCTCGATTGGCCCAGGCCCAGACTCGCTTGCTTCATGCTGCGCATCGTCCCAGGTGCTCAGCTGCCGCGGTAGCTGACTTGCCCGGGGTTTGTGCAGACCTTCCCTAGCGCTCAATACGTGCAATCGGCCGTGGTGGCCGCGCAGGCCGGCAGCGCCACGACGGACGCCGCCGCGCAGCAGCGCGTCGAGCTCGTCTTCGTGGACAGCGGCGTGACCGACGCCTCGCATCTGGTGGCCGACCTGCAGGCGCAGCGCGGCGATGGCCGCACGCTGCTCGTGTTCACGCTCGATGCCGCGCAAGACGGCCTCAAGCAGATCAGCGACGTGCTGGCCCGCTACCAGGCCACGCAAGGGCAGGGCGGGGTCGATGCCGTTCACCTCATCACCCACGGCGACGCGCAAGGCTTGCAGATCGGCAGCACTTGGCTGAACGCCGACAACCTCATGCAGCACGCCGCGCAGATCGCAGGCTGGGGCGCGTCGCTCAACACGCATGCCGACCTGCTGCTCTACGGCTGCGACCTCGCCGCCAGCGCCACCGGCCGCCTACTGGCCGACGACCTGGGGCTGCTCACCGGGGCCGACGTGGCCGCCAGCACCAACGTGACCGGCGCGGCGGCGCAGGGCGGCGACTGGACGCTCGAATACGCCCACGGCGCCATCAACGCGCAGGTGGCCGCCAACGCCGCCACGCAGGCCGATTGGCAGGGCACCTTGCTGCTCACCGCCTCGGGCAGCGAGACACGTGTCAACACCACCACCTCGGGCACGCAGACCACCGCCACCAACCGGCAAGTGGCGATCGACGGCTCGGGCAACTCGGTGGCGGTGTGGCAGACCGGCACCACCATCTACGGCCAGCGCTTCGACAGCACGGGCGCCAAGGTGGGCAGCGAATTCAAGATGTCCACCTCGGGCGGGCTGTTCAACAGCGTCAACAACCCGCAGGTGGCCATGAACGCATCGGGCGCGTATGCCGTGACCTGGTACGAATACAACCCGGGCCTGTTCGGCATCTTGCTGCCGTCCTGGACGGTCTATCTGCAACGCTTCAATGCGGCGGGCGTGTCGCAGGGCGTGACCAAGGTGTTCGACAACTTGGCCTTTTTGACTTTCTCGGGCGACCCGCAGATGTATTCGGCCGTGTCGATGGACGCCAGCGGCAACATCGCCGTGGTGTCTCGCGAGGACAGCGAGGTGGATATCGAGTGGTACAACAGCTCGGGCACCAAGACCGGCGCGGCGCGAGTCGATGATTCGAGCAACAGCAACACGAAAACCGAGGTTTCGGTCAGCACCACCACGGCCGGCACGGTGGTCACCTGGACGGAATCGGGCACCGAGATCGTCGGCCAGCTCTACAACGCCTCGCATGTGGCGGTGGGCGGCAACTTCCGCGTCAACACCACCACCAGCGGCTCGCAGACGCAGTCGAGCGTGGGCATGGACGGCACCGGCGCCTTCGTGGTGAGCTGGACGAGCACGCAGGGCGGCACCAGCGACATCTACGCCCAGCGCTTCAGCAACGCCGGCGCCAAGGTGGGCAGCGAATTTCTGGTGAACAACACCACGGCCTACGACCAGACGGCATCCAGCGTGGCGGTGGATGGCGGCGGTGCCTTCGTGATCGCGTGGCAGAGCAACCTGCAAGACGGCTCGGGCACGGGCATCTACATGCGGCAATACCAGTCGGACGGCTTTGCGGGCCTGTACGACCAGCGCGTCAACACCACCACCACGAATGCGCAGTCCACCCCCAGCGTGGCCGTCAACGGCACCCGGGCCGTGGTGCTCTGGAACGGCAACGGCACGGGCGATTCGTCGGGCGTGTTCGCGCAGCGCTTCACGGTGGGCACCAACCAGGCGCCCACCGCCACCCTGGGCGCGAGCAACCTCAACTACACCGAGAACGCCGGGGCGCTGGCGCTCGACTCGGCCGCCACGCTGACCGATGCCGACAACTCCACGCTGCAAGGCGCCACGGTGCAGATCACCGGCAACTACGTGAGCAGCGAAGACGTTCTGGCGTTCACCAACGCCCTGGGCATCACCGGCAGCTGGAACGCCAGCACCGGCACGCTCACGCTCAGCGGCGTGGCGCTGGTGAGCAGCTACCAGACGGCGCTGCGCAGCATCACCTACACCAACACCAGCGACAACCCCAGCGCGGCCGTGCGTACCGTGAGCGTGAGCGTGACCGACGGGCAGCTCGGCAGCGGCGTCGCCACCAAGACGATCACCGTGCTGCCGGTCAATGACGCGCCCACGATCAGCGCGCCGTCGGTCTGGATCGTTCCGGTCGGGATCGGGGCCAACATCACCGGCATCACGATCACCGATCTGGACGCCGGCACCGGCCTGGTGACCTTGACGTTGACGGCCGCAGGCGGCGTGTTCAACGCCACCAGCGCGGGCGGCGTGACGGTGGGGGGCGACGGCACGGCCGCCTTGACCCTGCAAGGCCAGGTCTCGGACATCAATGCCTTCATCGCCGCGTCCAGCCTGGGGGTGAGCAGCATCCAATACACCGGTGCAACGTCGGTCAGCCTGCAGCTGGCGGTGGACGATGGCGGCAACACCGGCTCGGGCGGCGCCCAGACCGTCAGCTGGAACGCGGCCATCAGCACCGTGGCGTTCACTCCGCCCAGCCTTGTCGCGCCCGCCACCCTGACTGCGCTCGAAGACACGCCGACGCAGCTCACGGGCTGGACGGTGTCCGCCCCCCATGCCGGCAGCAACAGCATTCAACTCACGCTGACGGCGGGAGCGGGCACTTTGTCGGCCACGAGCGGTGGCGGTGTCACGGTCAGCAACCCGGTGGCGGGCACGCTGGTGCTGGTGGGCAGCGTGGACAATCTGAATACCTTCATCGCGAATGGCCTGGTGGGCTACCAAGGCGCGACTGATGCCAACGGCAATGTCAACCTGACCCTGCTGCTGGACGATCTGGCGCAAAACCCCGCAGGCGTGAATCTCTATGCCAACGCCAGCCTCACCATCGCGATCACGCCGGTGAACGATGCCCCGCAAGGCAGCAGCGGCACCGTGACCATGTTCGAGGATCACGCCCGCACGTTCACCGCAGCCGACTTCGGTTTCACCGACCCGCAAGACTCGCCAGCGGATGCCTTGCTCGGCGTCTACATCGACAGCCTGCCGGGCGCCGGCACGCTCGCCTTGAACGGCGTGGCGGTGCAGGCGGGCGATTTCGTTGCCGCCACCAGCCTGGGCAGCCTCGCGTTCACGCCGGCGGCGTCGGCCAATGGCGCGGGCTACGCCAGCTTCACCTTCCGGGTGCGAGACAGCGGCGGCACGGCCAACGGCGGTGCCGACACCGATCTCACCTCACGCACCCTCGCCATCGACGTCGCCGCCATCAACAGCGCGCCGCAGGGCACCGACGCCATCGCGACGATGCTGGAAGACGCCAGCTACACCTTCAGCGCCGCCGACTTCGGCTTCACCGACCCGCAAGACCCAACCCCCAACGCCTTGCTCGGCGTGGTCATCAGCAGCCTGCCCGCCGCAGGCACGCTCACCGTGAGCGGGGTGGCGGTGCAGGACGGCGACCTCATCGCGGTGGCCAATTTGGGCAACCTCGTCTACACACCCGAGGCCAACGGCTTCGGCGCGGCGCATGCCAGCTTCACCTTCCAGGTGCGCGACGACGGCGGCACGGCCAACGGTGGGGCCGACACCGACCTGACGCCGCGCACCATGACGCTGTCGGTCACCGCCGTCAACGATGCGCCGCAGGCCGCCGACGGCACGGTGCTGACGATGCAGAAGACCGCCTACACCTTCCAGGTGGCGGACTTCGGATTCACCGACGTCACCGATGCCCCATCGGCCAACGCGCTGCAGGCCATCCGCGTAGTCAGTCTGCCGAGCGCCGGGGTGCTGACCTTGCAAGGCGCCGCCGTGACAGCCGGGCAGGTGGTGCTGGCCAGCGAGATCGCGGCGGGCCATTTGCAGTTCGCTCCGACGGGCGACGATCACGGCACGCCCTACGCCCACTTCACCTTCCAGGTGCAAGACAACGGCGGCACCGCCAATGGCGGGGTCGATTGGGACGCCACCGTGCACACGCTCACCATCAACGTCGTCACGCCCGACTCGGCCGTGCCAGCCTTGACCCTGCCGCCTTTGGCCGATACGCACATTGAGGCCGGCGCCGCCGCCGTCAAAGTGGTGGCGACTGTGGCAGCCGCGCCTGCCCAGCCTGCCAACGACGCCGGCATCGGCGGCGGGCGCTTTGGCGAGTTCGCCGTGCGGGCGTTGAACGTGGACGTGGTGCAGGCCGCCTACGCCATCGATGCGAACACGGGCCTTGCCGAAACCGGGCGCGGCTACGCCGCCGATTGGCTGGCCGAGGCCGGCAAGCCCGCGCCCATCCAGTGGCTGCTCGATCAGATCCAGAACCAGCGGCAAACCGCGAGCGACGGTGTGGCCTCGACGGCCGCGCGCCAGCAACTCGTGCAATGGACCGACGGGTCCGAGGCGCAAAGCCTGCAAGGCGTGGCCGCTTCGGTCAAGAGCGGCGGCGTGGCCGTCTCGGTGGGCATGGTCTGGTGGGCCACGCGGCTGTCGGGCCTGGTGACGGGCCTGATGGCCAGCACCCCGGCCTGGCGCTCGCTCGACCCGCTGCCCATCCTGGGCGGCACGGCTGACGAGTCGGACGACGACGATCAAGGCTTCGGCCCCACCGAGTCGGGCGAAGACTCCGATTTCGAGCACGAAGCGGCCAAGGGCCGGCGCGCTCGTCCGAAGGCCGGCGATCTGTTCGCGCATGGCGCGCCGTCCGCGGGTCAGCTTGGCAACGGGGGGGCTGGTCGATGAGCTGGCGCCTGCCGCAGTGGATGCGCTTGGGCGCCACCGCCCGTATCGCCATGGGTCTGGTCTCGCTGACCCTGGTGCTGGTGCTGGTGCTCGATCTCATCTTCAAGCTGATGCCCGACCCGCGCACGCAGATGCAGGCGGCGCGCGAACGCACGGCCATCGATCTGGCGGTGCAGACCAAATCGGTGTTGGCCCACCCTGACGCCGTGCCGCTGCTCGAGCCCATGCTGGGCGAGATTCAGTCGCATGCGTCCGACATCGCCTCGGTGGGCGTGCGCCGCGCCGACGGCGCGCTGATGGCCTCGACGCGCGGGCACCAGCAAAGCTGGCGGGCCCCGGCGGGCGGCTTGTCCACCCTGACGGCGGTGGTGGTGCCGCTCTACAACGGGAGCGGCGAATCGTGGGGCTCGATGGAGGTGCAGTTCACCGACCCCGTGCCGCGCACGCTGCTCGACTGGCTGCGTCAGCCGGCGTCGATCCTGATCCTGGCGCTGTCGTCGGCCGGGTTCATGGTGTTTTATTTCTATCTGCGTCGGGTGCTGCAGCATCTCGACCCGTCCAAGGCGATTCCGGACCGGGTGCGGGCCGCCTTCGACACACTGACCGAAGGCTTGCTGGTGCTCGATCCGCGCGGCCACATCCTGCTGGTCAACAACTCGTTTCGCGGCATGCACCCGCTGGCGCAACAGTCGCTGCTGGGGCGGCGCATCGAGCAGCTCGACTGGCTGATGCGCGGCTTCAAGGAGCGGCACGCCACGCCACCCTGGGTGCAGGCGATGGCGCAGAGCGAGCCGATCCTGGGCACGCGGCTGGAGCTCACCGTGGCCGACGGCGAGCCGCGCCACGTGCTCATGAACTGCGCGGCCATTCGCGATGCCGGCGGCAACCCGCGCGGCTGCCTGCTCACGCTCGACGACATCACCGAACTCGACCGCGTCAACCTGCAGTTGCGCAAGGCGATGGGCGAGCTGGAGGCCTCGCGCGACCAGATCCAGCGGCAGAACGACGAGCTGCAACTGCTTGCCAACTGCGACCCGATGACCGGCTGCTTCAACCGCCGCGCCTTCTTTGCGCGCGCCGAGGAGCTGTACGCCCAGGCGCGGCAGACGCAGGAGCCGCTGTGCTGCCTGATGACCGATATCGACAAGTTCAAGTCCTTCAACGACACCTACGGCCACTCGGTGGGCGACCTGGTGATCCAGCAGGTGGCCAGGATCCTGCGCTCGTCGATGCGACCGCAGGACGTGCTGTGTCGCTACGGCGGCGAAGAGTTCTGCGCGCTGCTGCCGGGCATGACCCAGGAGCAGGCGCTCGAATTTGCCGAGCGCATTCGCTCGCGCATCGAAACCGAGGCCGGCCCGGGGGTCGACGCGGTCGAGGGTCTGTGCATCACGTCCAGCTTCGGGGTGTCGCAACTGGGCCTGGGCGACGCGCACAACATCGCGCAACTCATCGAGCGCGCCGACCAGGGGCTCTACGCCGCCAAGGAAGGCGGCCGCAACCAGGTGCAGTGCCTCGATGCCCGGTTCGCCGAGACGGTGCTGGCCGAGGAGGCCTGAGGGCTTTGCCGGACGCAGCCTGTCTGGGTCTGGGCCTCGGGCGACAATCTCGGCATGTTCACGCCCAATTCCCACGACGTTCGCCGCTTCTTTTGCGAGGTGCAGCGCAAGCGCCTTGCTGGCGAGCCGTTCACGCCCATCGAAGCCCTCGCCGCCGACTGGGTGGCCGAGCATCCCGAATACCACGACGAGCTGGCTGACGCCGAGGCGGCCGTGGCGCGCCGCTACGACGTCGAGCAGGGGCGCACCAACCCGTTCCTGCATTTGTCGATGCACTTGTCCATCACCGAGCAGGTCAGCATCGACCAGCCGCACGGCATCCGGCAGGCGGTCGAGTTGCTGGCCGCCAGGCGCGGCTCGTTGCACGAGGCGCATCACGAGGTCATGGAATGCCTGGGCGAGATGGTCTGGACGTCGCAGCGCACGGGCCTGCCGCCCGATGGCCATGCCTATCTCGACGCCGTGCGCCGCCGCGCCACGCGCTGATCGCGTCGAGATGGTGGTTCACCGCAACGTCGTTTGCGTGTCTTGCATTCGGCCCGGCCGCCACGGCGGCGCAAAATGACGGGTTTTACGCGCCCCGGTCTCGATCAATCAGGATCCCCATGAAATTCGAAGGTTCACAGAATTACGTTGCCACCGCCGACCTGAAATTGGCCGTGAATGCCGCCTTGTCGCTCAAGCGCCCGCTACTGATCAAGGGCGAGCCCGGCACCGGCAAGACGATGCTGGCCGAAGAGGTGTCGGCCGCGCTCGACATGCCGCTGCTGCAGTGGCACATCAAGTCCACCACCAAGGCGCAGCAAGGGCTGTACGAGTACGACGCCGTCAGCCGCCTGCGCGACAGCCAGCTCGGTGACGAGCGCGTCAAGGACATCCACAACTACATCGTCAAGGGCGTGCTCTGGCAGGCTTTCGAGGCCGACCAGCCCGTGACGCTGCTGATCGACGAGATCGACAAGGCCGACATCGAATTTCCGAACGACCTGCTGCGCGAGATCGACCGCATGGAGTTCTACGTCTACGAGACGCGCCAGTTGATCCGCGCCAAGCACCGTCCGCTGGTGGT
Source organism: Aquabacterium sp. (assembly GCF_041915145.1). Taxonomy (GTDB): domain Bacteria; phylum Pseudomonadota; class Gammaproteobacteria; order Burkholderiales; family Burkholderiaceae_C; genus Aquabacterium. The sequence continues at coordinate 23,744 of NZ_JAYSBZ010000002.1, forward strand.
CATCACGTCGAACAACGAGAAAGACCTGCCCGACGCCTTCTTGCGTCGCTGCTTCTTCCACTACATCCAGTTCCCGGACGCCGGCACGATGAAGTCCATCGTGGACGTGCACTTCCCGGGGCTGCGCCAAGAACTGCTGGCCGCCGCGCTCAAGAGCTTTTACGACGTGCGCAATCTGCCCGGCCTGAAAAAGAAGCCATCGACGAGCGAATTTCTCGATTGGCTCAAGCTGCTGCTGGCCGAGGAGATTCCGATCGAGGCGCTGCGCAGCAAGGAAGACCAGATCGTGATTCCGCCGCTGGTTGGCGCGCTGCTGAAGAACGAGCAGGACATGAGCCTGTTTGAAAAGCTCATCTTCATGCAGAAGCACCACCGCTGACGCCACGGCGGGTCGCCCGCAGCGTGCGCCTCACAGTACCGGCAAGGCGTCGCCCACCGCAACCGGCGGCGCCAGGATCACGCGGTCGCGGCCCTGCGCCTTGGCGCGGTACATGGCCTGGTCGGCGCGGTGCAGCAGGGCCTCGACGGTTTCGGTGGGGTCACTGGCGGCGGCCACCCCCACGCTGATCGTGACCGTGACCGACTCGTTGCCCCACGGCACCGGATGTTGGCGCACCGCTTCGCGGAAGCGCTCGGCCGCGAGCAGGGCGCCTTCGCGCTGGGTATGCGGCAGCAGAACGCAGAACTCTTCGCCGCCGAAGCGAGCCACGCGGTCCACCTCGCGGGCCTGTTCACTGAGCGTGCGGGCCACGCTGGCGAGCACGGCGTCGCCCACGGCGTGGCCCATCTGGTCGTTGACGCGCTTGAAATGGTCGATATCGATCAACATCACCACGTACGGCTGACCAAAGCGTTGCAGACGCTGGGCCTCGCGATCGAGCAGGTATTCCATGGCCCGACGGTTGAGCAGCCCCGTGAGGCCGTCGTGCTGCGACAAATGCTGCAGCTTGCGCACCAGGCGAATCACCACCGCGTAGCCCAGTGCAAAGTTCAGGGTGATCGCCAGGAACAGGAACACCAGGATCAGCACGATCTGGGTCACCGGGTTGTCTTTCCATAGCGGGTGAGGTTGCCCCAGGCTGAACAACACATATGCGATGCGGGCGACCATGATGGTCACCACCGACACCAGCGGCGTCACCACGACCCATGGCGCCTTGCTGCCGAATTCATGATGGATGATGGCGTAAGCCTCATGCGAGGCGCGCAGGCAGACCCACCCGACGAGCAGCGAACTCAGCACCGCGCTGGCGCCGGGCCAGTCGAGCGGCACGAACACGGCGGCGGCCAGCGCCGCCTGCATCGCTCCGGTGACGAGGTGCTCGGAGTCGGTGCGCTCCTTGCGCAAGAACCATTGCAGGCCGCGCCGCATGGCCACGAAGCCGATCACCACCAGCGCGTCGGCCAGGATGTTGTGGGCCGAACCGTGCAGACGGTCGTCGAGCAGATACAGAATGAGCGCCGTGCCATGCGCCATGGCGCCGAGCATCCAGTGCCCGGCTGCCTTGCTCGACAGGCTGAGCTGCGAACCAGCGGCCCACCAGACGCCAACGATGACGGCGTGCGTCAGCAGGGCAAACAGCAGCAACAGGTCGCTCAGTGTCATTGCGGGCGGACTTCGACTCCAGACTTCGCATTGTCGATCACTCCGGGCGCGGCGAGCGCGCGAAACGGGGTGGCGGGCGACAATACGCTTGAAAGAGTGAGGATTCTCATGTTGATCGACTTCTTTTATACGCTGCGCTCGGCCGGTTTGCCGGTCACGATCCCCGAGTATCTGGGCTTGCTGGAGGCGTTGCGCCATGGGCTGATCGGGCAGTCCATCGACGAGTTCTATCAGCTCTCGCGCATGACGCTGGTGAAGAACGAGAGCCACTACGACAAGTTCGATCGGGCCTTCGCCGCCTATTTCAAAGGCGTCGAATCGCTGGCCGACCTGACCAAGGACATTCCGCTCGACTGGCTGCGCAAGCGCCTTGAAAAGCACCTCTCGCCCGAAGAAATGGCGAAGATCCAGCAACTGGGTTGGGACGAAATGATGGAGCGGCTCAAGAAGCTGCTCGAAGAGCAGAAAGAGCGCCACGAAGGCGGCAACAAGTGGATCGGCACGGGCGGCACCTCGCCGTTCGGGGCCTATGGCTACAACCCGCAGGGCGTTCGCGTGGGGCAAGACCGTTCGCGTCACCGCAGCGCCGTCAAGGTGTGGGACCAACGCCAGTTCCGCGACTACGACGACAGCATCGAACTCGGCACGCGCAACATCAAGGTGGCCTTGCGCCGGCTGCGCCGGTTTGCCCGCGAAGGCGCCCACGAAGAACTCGATCTCGACGACACCATCCACTCGACGGCCGCCAACGCCGGCATGCTCGACATCAAGATGGTGCCCGAGCGCCACAACAACGTGAAGGTGCTGCTGCTGATGGACGTGGGCGGCACGATGGACGACCACATCCACCGCGTCGAAGAGCTGTTCTCGGCCGCCAAGAGCGAGTTCAAGCACCTCGATTTCTATTACTTCCACAACTGCGTCTACGACTTCGTCTGGAAGAACAACCTGCGGCGCGGCAGCGAGCGGTTGCAGACGGTGGACCTGCTGCGCAAGTACAACAAGGACTACAAGCTGATCTTCGTGGGCGACGCCACCATGAGCCCGTACGAGATCCTGCAGCCGGGCGGCAGCTCGGAGTACAACAACCAGGAGCCGGGCGCGGCGTGGTTGCAGCGGCTGACCCATACCTTTCCGAAATTCGCCTGGATCAACCCCGAGCCGCAAGGCGTGTGGGGCTATCGGCAGAGCATTGCCATCATTCAGGATCTGATGAATCAACGCATGTTTCCGCTCACCGTGGCCGGGCTCGAATCGGCGATGCGCTTGCTGAGCAAATGACGCGATCGACGGGGTGGGGCGCGGCGTGGCGCGGCGGACTGCTGGGGCTGTGCGGGCTGGCCGGCGCGGCGCGGGCCCAGGAGGCGCCCGTCGATGCCGCCATGGCGGCGCGGCCCTTGCGCCAGGCGGTGTCGTGGAGCGTGGAGGTGGACGCGCCGCGCGAGTTGCGCGAGCTGCTGCTCAAGCATCTCGACGTGGCGCGGTATCGCAAGCAGGCGCAGGCCCAGTCGGCCGAGGTCGCGCCGGCCGGCGACGCGGGTGCCGCGCTGTCCATCACGCTGGGCGAATTGCGTCGCCTGGTGGCTGCCACGCCGGCGCAGGCCCGGCAGTTGCTTGAAACCGAGGGCTACTTCGCGGCGCAGGTGCAGGCCCGGCTCACTCCGGGGGGCGCGCCAGACGACGAGGCCGAGGTGCGGGTGCACGTCGAGCCCGGCCAGCAGGCGCGGGTGGGTTCGGTGGTGCTGCTCTTCCAGGGCGAACTCGATCGCCTTATCGATCAGCAGGATGCGGCTGCGCGCGCCTTGGCGAGTCGCTTGCAGTCGGACTGGCCTTTGCCTCCGGGCGACGCTTTCAGCCAGTCGAAATGGGCGGCGGCCAAGTCGGCCTTGCTCACCACGCTGCGGGCGCAGGGGTATCTGTCCGCCGGCTGGAGCGGCACCTCGGCGCGCGTGGACGAACAGACGCAGGCGGTGAGCCTCTTCCTGATCGCCGACAGCGGCCCGCTCTACCACTTCGGCGCGCTGCGGGTGGAAGGGTTGGAACGCATCAAGCCCGAAGCCGTGGCCAATTTGACCGGGTTCGGCGAGGGCGCGCCGTACACCGACAAGCAGTTGTTCGACTTTCAAGACCGGTTGCAGAAGTCGGGGTTGTTCAGCAGCGTGGCGGTGTCGCTCGAACCCGACCAGACCCAGGCAGGCGGTGCGCCGGTGGTGGTGCGGCTGAAAGAGCAGTCGATGCAGCAATCGACCTTCGGCGTGGGCTACAGCGCCAATACCGGGGCGCGCGTGTCGCTCGAGCAGGTGAGTCGCCAGGTGTTCGGCTGGGACTGGCAGGCCAAGACGGTGATCGAGCTCGGCAGCCACCAGAGCACCTTCAAGTCCGACTTCACCTCGCACCCCTTGCCGGGCTTGCGGCACAACCTGTTCTCGGTGGCCGTGGAGCACCTCGAGGCCGCCGGCGCCACCACGCAAAGCCAGAGCCTGAAGGTCGGCCGCAGCCGCGACGAAGAACGCATCGACCGCACCTTCTACGTCGAATGGCAGCGTGCACGCGTGGTGGGCAGCGACAGCCGCTCGACCGAGGCCTCGGCCGTCACCGGCAACATGCAGTGGGTGCGCCGTCAGCTCGACAACGTGATGGCGCCCACCCAGGGCTTTGCCACGGCCATCGACGTGGCCTTGGGCGAATCGTTCGCCACCGACCAGAGCAACGGCCTGTTCGGACGCCTGCTGTGGCGCACATTGGTCTACCAGCCGTTGCCGGGTTTGTGGTTTGCCAGCGGCCGGCTCGACCTGGGGCGCGTGCAGGCCCGGCCGGGCGTGGGCGTGCCAGACACCTTGCTCTTTCGCGCCGGGGGCGACGATTCGGTGCGCGGTTACGACTACCGCTCCATCGGCCCCACGCGCGACGGCGTGGCCGTGGGCGGGCGCAGCCTGGTCACCGGCAGCGCGGAGCTGGCGCATCCGATCTGGGCGAATCGGCCGGCGTGGCTGTGGGCCGTGTTTGCCGACGCCGGCGACGCGGTGGATGACGTCTCGAACCTGCAGATGCGTACCGGCTATGGCGTGGGTCTGCGCTGGCGTAGCCCGGTCGGGGCCTTGCGGGTCGATCTGGCGTATGGGCAGCACGTGCACCAGACCAAGCTTCACCTGAGCCTGGGCATGGCGTTCTGACCGGGCCGACGACATGACGCCGCGCCCGCAAGACCCACCCGAGTCGCCCGACGCAGCCCCGATCCGGGCCGCGCGCCGTGCTGGTTGGCGCGGGCGCTTGAAGCGCCTGGCGTGGGGGCTGCTCGGCGCCGTCGTGGCCTTGGTCGGGGTTTTGGCGTTGCTGTTGGGCGCAACCTTGTCGCCATGGGGGACGCGCCTCGCGCTGCGGCACGTGCCGGGGCTCACCGTGGTGCAGCCGCAAGGTTCGCTGCTGCGCGATTTTTCGGCGCGACGCGTCGAATACGGCGCGGCCGGCGCCAAGTCCGGGCCGCATGTGGTAATCGACGATCTGACCTGGCGCGGCCTGCGCATCGAGCGCGTGCCGGAGGCATCGAGCGCCTGGGGGCTTGCGCTCGACACGCTCAGCGCGCGCGGCGTGGTCGTCGAGCTGCCTGCTTCGGCACCCAGCGCCGAGCCGGCGCGTCTGCCCGCATCGTTGGCGCTGCCGCTGGGCGTGCGGGTTCAGGCCTTGCGTCTGGGCAGCCTGCGTGTATCGGCGCTGGGGCCTGAGCCGATCACCGATGTGCGACTGCGGCTGAGCGCGCAGCACCGGGTGGGTTCGACCGTGCAGCACCGGGTGGACGACCTCAGCTTGCACTGGCGGGGTTGGCAGGCATCGGGGGGGCTGGGGGTGGCCAGCGCTCAGCCGTTTGGCCTGGATGCGTCGCTGGCGCTGCAATCGACCTCGGCGCCGGGCGCGAGCGACAACGGCGTGCAGGTTGCCGTGCAACTCGGCGGCACCCTGGCTCGCCTCGATGCCCGGACGACGGCCCAGGCGCGAGGGCAGCAGGCGCGGCTGCACGCCGTCGTCAACCCGTTCGCCGGCCAGCCCTTGCAGCAACTCGACGTCGCCGCGCAGCACTTCAATCTGGCCTTGTTCGATGCCCGCGCGCCGCAAACCCTGCTCAGCGGCGAGTTGCACCTGCAGCCCCCGCCCAGCGCGGCGCAGGCGGCGCCGGCCCGATCGACGCCTCAAGCCGCGCCTCGGCCGGCGCCTCATGCGATGGCCGACGCTGAACCCCTGCTCGATGTGCGCGGCGCCTGGCGCAACGATGCCGCCGGCCGCTGGAGCGACGGCCGCCTGCCCGTGCGGGCGCTGCAATGGGCCGGGCAGGTGGCGGCACGCGATGGGCGGGTGGGGCAGCTCACCCAATTGCATCTGGAGCTGGGCAGCGGCAATTCACCTGCGTCGGCGGGTGGCCAGTTGCAGCTGAGCGGTCGATGGGGCCTGCGCGCTTGCGCTCAAACGGCGGCGTGCGGCGCCGCCAGCGGCGGCTGGGCGTTGAACGCGGTGTTCGAGCAACTGCGGCTGGCCGCGCTGGATGCCGCCGCGCCGCCCCTCATCGTCAGCGGGCCGCTCGATCTGCGGGGCGACACACTGGCCGCCGCGCGCATCGCCATCCGGACCGAGCTGTCCGGCCGCGTGGACGCCCCCGGGCCGCAACGCACCGTGGTGGCCAAGCTGCAAGCCGAGGTCGAACCCCGGGAGATTCGAGTCCAGGCCTTGCAGGCCCAGGCCGGCCTGGCGACGCTGCAGCTCAGCGGCTCGGCGCAACGCGCGGCGGCCGAAGGCGAGGCTTGGCGGGTGCGTGCCAACGGCGCGTGGAGCCATTTCGACCCGCAGCTCTGGTGGCCAGCCTGGTTTGTCGACCGCGCCGCGCCGGGGGCCGGCAATGATCTCAATGGGCAGCTCGAAACCGACGTCACCTGGCGTGCCTCGGGCTCGGCTGGCACCCACCTGGCCGACGTGCTTGCCAGCCTGGGTGGCGAGGCCAGCGTGCAGCTCGAACGCAGCCGGCTGCGCGGCGTGCCGCTGGCGGCGCGGGTCAATCTGCGCACGCCGGCCCGGTCGGCCGGCACCTCGGTCGACGCGACCCTGGAACTGGCCGACAACCGGGTGAGCCTGCAAGGCAGCTGGGCGCCGACACGCCCCGAGCAAGATCAATGGCAAGTAGACGCCAGCCTGCGCGACTTGCGGCAGCTCGCCCCCCTCGCGCCTTGGTTGCAGATCGCCACCGTGCAAGGGGCGCTCGATGCGTCGGCGCACGGCACGGGTCGCTGGCCGGCGCTGCGCACCGAGGGCCGCCTGCAAGCCAAGGCCTTGGCGCTGGGCTGGCACGACGGGGCGCAAGCGCATCGACTGACGCTCGACACCGCGTCGGCCGACTGGATCTGGGGTGCGATCTGGGCGGACGCCGCCGCCCCGACGCAGACGCGTCTCGACCTCGACGGCCTGCGCTTGAGCACCGAATCGGCGGGCGCGTCGACCGACGGCTGGCAAGTGAGCCGGCTGCGCGCCCAGACCACCGGCGCGGCGCGCGAGCACCACGCCAGCCTGTCGCTCGACGCGGTGCTGCCGCCGGCCTGGGCCGCGGCCTTGCAACCCCTGTTGAAGCGGCAGGCGGCACAGTCGCCCTTGAAGGTGGCGGGGCAGTTCGAGCTGCAAGGGCAGGCGCACGTCGACGCGCGGCAGTCGGCGTGGTCGTGGCGTGGCCAATGGCAGCGTCTCTTGCTGCAACCGGACGCTGCCAGCGTGGCCGGCAACACCTTGGGCGATCAGCCTTGGTTGCGTGTCGAGCCGTTCGAGATGACCTGGGGCCAGGGCCCGAGCGGCGCCGAGGTAGCGGCCACGCCGATACGTCTGAGCGCGATCGGGGGCGTGCTGAACGTGCGGCAACTGCGCTGGGCGGGCTCGCCGACGGGGGGCGCACCCGGTGGGCTGGATCTCGACGCCGAGCTCGAACCCGTGCCGGTGGCGCGCGTGCTGGCCGCGCTGCAGCCCGACATGGGCTGGGGTGGCGACCTGACCGTGGGCGGCTCGGTGCGCGTGCACCGGGCGGCGGGTGCCCAGGCCCCCCTGAGCCTCGATGCCGAATTGGCCCGTCGCGGAGGCGACCTGAGCCTGACCGACGCGGCGGCCGAGGGCGGCGCGGTGATGAGGCTGCGCCTGGACGCCCTGCGGCTTGCGTTGTCGGCACACGATGGCGTGTGGCAGCTGGAGCAGCAGATCGCGGGCCGACGTCTGGGTTCGCTGGGCGGGCAACTGCGCGTGCTGGCCGATGCCGCCGCGCCGTGGCCCGACGCGCGCGCGCCGGTCGAGGGGCAGTTGAACATCGACATCGCCGACTTGCGCCTGTGGGGCTTGTGGGTACCTCCGGGCTGGCGCTTGAGCGGCGCATTGCAAGGGCAGGCGGCTGTCCACGGATCGCTGCAACAACCCCAGGTCAGCGGGCAGCTCAGGGGGCAGCAACTGGGCCTGCGCAACGTTCTCGAAGGCGTCGATTTCGATCGCGGCGCGCTCGATCTGAGCTTCCAGGGCACCGAGGCGCGGCTCAACGGGCTGAGCCTTCATGCCGGCGCCGGCGAGCTGCGGCTGAGCGGCGACGCCCGTTTCGACACCCGCCCCGAAGCGCATCTGAACCTCGTCCTGCAGCGCTTTGCCGTGCTGCAACGGGTGGATCGCCGACTCGTGCTGAGCGGCCAGGCCGACCTGGGCTTGCTGGCCGACAGCATGACCGCGCGTGGCCAGTTCAGCGCCGACGAAGGTTTGTTCGACATCAGCAAGTCGGGCGCCCCCGCGCTTGACGACGACGTGCGCCGCGCCGGAGTGGACGACGTGGTGGGCGACGACGATCAAGTCGCCGGCTCGCCGGGGCACGCCACGCGCAAGATCGAGCTCGACATGCTGCTCGACCTCGGCTCGAAACTGCGCTTGCGGGGCTACGGGCTCGATACCCGGTTGGCCGGGCAACTCAAGCTGACCAGCGCACCGCCTGCCTACAAGCCGACGCTGCGCGGCACCATCCGGACGGCGGACGGCACTTTTGCCGCCTACGGGCAGAAACTGGTCATCGACCGCGGCGCGATCCATTTCAACGGCGCCCCCGACAACCCGACGCTTGACATCCAAGCCACGCGGCCGCCGTCGCGCATGGCGTCGAGCGCCTCGCTCACGGCCACTACCGCCGATGCCGACGTGCGTGTCGGCGTCACCATCACCGGCACGGCGCAGAACCCGCGCATCCGGTTGTTCTCCGACCCCGAAATGTCCGACACAGACAAACTGTCGTGGCTGATCCTGGGGCACGCATCGAGCGGGTTGGGCGGCGCCGACCTGGCCCTGCTGCAAGGCGCGGCAAGTGCCCTGCTGGGCGACGACGCGAGCAGCCTCAACGGCGGGCTCATCCAGGCGATCGGGCTCGACGAGATGTCAGTGCGGCAGACCGACAGCGGTTCGCGCGACACCGTGCTCACCGTGGGCAAGCAACTGTCGCGACGCTGGTATCTGGGCTACGAGCGGGGGCTCAATGCCACGGCCGGTACGTGGCAGCTCATCTACCGCCTGGCGCAGCGCTTCACCGTGCGCGCCCAGACCGGGCTCGACAACTCGCTCGACCTCATCTGGGTCTGGCGCTGGAACTGACCCGCCGGCCGCGGCTTGGTCAGCGCCGCTTGTACTGCTCGGCTCCCCACAACGCCTCGCGGGCCCGGTCGGTGTTGAGCGGCGCGCGCAGATCGGTCAATACCTCCACGCCACGCTGCACGGCCGGGCGGGCGGCGATTTCGTCAAACCAGCCCTTGAGATGCGGGTAATCGGCCCAGTCGATACCCTGGTTCTTCCAAGAGCGCAGCCACGGAAATACCGCGATATCGGCGATGGTGTATTCGTCGCCCGCCAGATATTTGGACTGCGCCAAGCGCTTGTCGAGCACCCCATACAGCCGTTTGGCCTCGTTGGTATAGCGGTTGATGGCGTATTCGATCTTCTCGGGCGCGTAGATTCTGAAATGGTGTGCCTGCCCCAGCATCGGGCCCAGGCTGGCCATTTGAAACATCAGCCATTCGAGCGTTTCATATTTGCCGCGTGTACTGCTGGGCATGAATTTGCCGGTTTTGCCGGCGAGATATAACAGAATCGCGCCAGACTCAAATAATGAAATAGGCTTTCCGTCGGGCCCATTTGGATCGATGATGGCCGGTATTTTGTTGTTGGGGCTGATGCGTAGAAACTCCGGGGCGAATTGTTCGCCGGTGCCAATATTTACCGGAATCGCTCGATAAGCGAGGTTACATTCCTCCATCATGATGTGAATTTTGTGTCCATTGGGAGTCGCCCAGGAATACACTTCAATCATCATTGGCCTCATCGGGTGGTTTGTGTTTGGGTGAGGCAGACTCTAGTCCAAGACGAGGCGTCATGCTCGGTAACCTCAAACGTTGGATGTCCAGTCAGCCCGTGGCGGCAGACGTGCGTGGTTTGTCCAACTGGGCTCAGCAACACAATCAGGTTTTCAAGACCGTGCGCGACGAGCGCGGCGGCGTGGTCGAGTGCGAAACCGACAACCGCCAGTGGCGCATCGAATGGGGCGAACCCCAGCGCAGCTATATCAAGGGCTCCGAATTGCGCTTGCGCGAAGAGCTTGGCTTGTCGCCCGACTTTCAAATGCTGGTGATCTCGCGCAAATTGGCCGAGCAATTGGAATCTGATGTGTTTGAGCGCTTCACCGAGGCGATGCAAACCCAGATCGACAACAACATGCCCGAAGAAATGCGCTGGCTGGCCATGTTTCCGAAGGTCAATCTCAGCGCCTTCAAGCCCTTGCGGGCCAAGCTGCTGGTGTTGTGCAGCCTGGCGCCGGCTGCCGAGGCGTGGTTGCAGGGCGAGGTGGCGCAGGCGCTCGAAGCCGCGTTGGGCGGCTTCCTGGCGAGCGATCCATCTTTCGTGTTGATGGCCTTGCGCGGTCGACTCTATCTGCGGCTCGAGGCTCCGGCCGTGGACGAAGCCTTGCTCGACGCCACCAACGTGCTGTTTGAGGTGGCTGGTCGTCGCGCCAGGAGCTTGGGCGATCTGCTCACCGATGCCGGTGCTGCCTCGGGGGGGTGGTCGTCAACCTCGGCGACCGCGTGGCAGTCGCACGCATCGGGTATCGGCGACCCGGATCTCAACCCGCGAGGGTGAGCGTCAACCGAAGCGCGGCTCGCGCTTGTCGAAAAATGCCTGCAGGCCTTCGCCTGCGTCGGGCCCCATCAGGTTTTCAACGAACTGATCGCGTTCACGGTCGAGTTGCGCGCGCAGCCCGGGCGTGGGGTACTGATTGACCAGCTCTTTGATGCTGGCCACGGCCTGCGCGGGCAGGGCGGCCAGACGTTCGGCCAGCTTCAGGGCCGTCTGCAAGGCTTCGCCGTCGCCGCAGACCTGATAGGCCAGACCGTGCAGATGCAGTTCGCGTGCGGTGAGCGGCTCGGCCAGCCACAGCAGGCGCAACACCAGCGCGCGGGGCAGGGCCTGCATCAGATGCCAGCTGGAGCCGCCGTCGGGCGACAGGCCCACTCGGGTATAGGCCATCGAGAATCGTGCGCTGTCGGCGGCCACCAGCAGGTCGCACGCCAGCGCCAGCGAGAAGCCACCGCCGGCGGCCGCACCCTCCACGGCGGCGATCACTGGCTTCTGGAAGGTGTGCAACGCCTCGATCCAGTCATGAAAGCGCTCAACGGCCCGAGTTTGCTCGGCGAGGCCGGTATCGGCGGTGGCGTGTCGGTTGGCGGCCAGTCGGCGCAGATCGCCGCCCGCGCAGAACTGCCGGTCGGCTCCCGTCAAAATGACACAACGTAGCGTCGAATCGGACTCGGCCACATTCAAGGCTTCGATTCCGGCGTCGAAGACCTGGGGTGACAGGGTGTTGCGTTGCGCGGGGTTGCTGATCGTCAGAATCAGGGTGGCGTCGCGGCGCTCGGCTTGCAACTCGGCGGTCATGAAATTACGTCCCCTTTAGCGGCAAATAGGCATGCTGAATTCTGACACGGTGAATTTGCTCTATTTCGGAGGCTTTGCGTTGTCAGACTTCATGCTAGAGTGCCCCGAAAATGGGTCGTCAGAACCCAATTACCTTTCAGGGTCGGCATAACGACAGGCATGAAACGACCATTTCCCAAGTTGGCAGCATTCCGACTGACAAGATCCCGGCTGGCTATTGCGGCGGCGCTGTGCGGGTTATCCGGCAGCGTTTGGGCGTTGGGTTTTGGCCGTTTGAATACGACGGCCGTTCTCGGGCAAAGCCTGAATCTCGCTATTCCGGTTCGACTGGAAGTGGGCGAGGATCTCAACCCGGCCTGTCTGGCGGCCGACGTCTACTTCGGTGATGTCAGACAACTGCCTGAAATGGTGCAGGTTCGCATCGAGGGGCAACCAGGGGTCGCGTCGGAGCGGGTATTGCGCGTGCTCACCACGACCCGGGTCAACGAGCCGGTCGTCACGCTCTACCTGATTGCCGGTTGCCAATCGAAGGTCACGCGCAAGTTCGTGGCCTTTGCCGATCCTCCGTCGCTGGTTGAAGCGCCCGTGACTTTGCCCGCGCTCGAGGCGCCCGTGAGCCATCAAGGTGGCGTGGCGAGTGAACCGGCGACGGCTCGCGGCATCGATGTCGATGCGGGCGGTTTGCCCGGCCGCGCCGGGGGGGCTGCCGGGCAAGCGACCGACAGCCGGGTGGCTGCGTCGGCCGGCAAGCGCGACAAGGCTTCGCGCCGGGCCGTCAAGCGGCGCGCCGACAGCAGCGAAACTCCGGTGGCGGTAGCCGGCCTGGATGCCCGCGGCGACCATGTCGTCCGGCGCGGCAAATCGGCGGGTCGCAAGGGCAAGGAGGCGCCGGCAGCGCATGCCGAGGAATCTCGCCTGGTGCTCGACCCGGTCGAGAGCGACATGCTGGTCTCGCCGGAGCTGAGGTTGTCGACCGAGTTGTCGCCCGTGCAGGACGACGCGGGCGCCGCCGGTCAGGCGGTGCGCGAACGCCGCGAGGCCGCTGCCGCGCTGTGGCGCTCGCTCAATGCGACGCCGGAGCAACTGGCGCACGACCGTCAGCGCATGCAGGAGCTCGAAACGCGTCTGGCGCTGATCCAGTCCGAGAGCCGTGCGGCGCAAGAGCAGGTGAAGCTGCTGCGCGCGCAGGTCGAGCAGGCCCAGTCGCGGCGTTCGAGCAGCCCCTTGATGCTGGGCCTGGCCGGCTTGTGCGCGGCGCTGGCAGTGGTGCTGGGCGGCTTGCTGATGCGCCAGCGTCGCGCCTTGCGCGGTGAGTGGTGGAACCCGTCAGCCGACCAACCGCCTGCGCCGGAGCCCGACGAGTCGTCGCGGCGCACGTCGGAGTTCGCGCCGACCGGATCGGGCGTTGGTTTGCAGGTGACCCCGGTGGCGTCGGCGGCATTGCTGAAGACGCCGGAGGCCACGTCTGCCTCTGCGCAGCCGGTCGTGCCGCCTACTGCCAAGGCGGCGCCCGATTTCGTGGCGCCGGTTGCGGCAGCCAGGCCCGCGTTGCGCGAGGTGTCGGTCGAGGAGCTGATCGATCTGGAGCAGCAGGCCGAATTCTTCATGGTGCTGGGCCAGGACGCCGCCGCCATCGATCTGCTCGAAGGGCACATCGAGAGCACCGAGGGCGGCAGCCCGCTGCCGTATCTCAAGCTGCTCGAGGTCTATCAGCGGGTGGGCGATCGCGAGGCGTATGAACGCATCCGCGCACGTTTCAACAGCCGTTTCAACGCGCACGCGCCAGCCTGGGAGGCAGATCTCCAACAAGGCAACGTGCTGGTTGACTACGCGGGCGTCGTCGAGCGCCTGCAAACCTTGTGGGACACCCCCGAGCGCGCCATGGAAGTGCTGCAGGCCACCTTGCTGCGGCGCGACCCGGATGCCGACACCTTTGATCTGCCGGCCTATCGCGAACTGCTGTTCTTGTACTCGGTGGCGCGCGACCTGCATGAACATCACGACCACGGCGAGGCTCGGCAACCGTCCGGCCTGGCGACGCGGCCTGTCGATCTGCTGCTGCCGATTGACGACGCATCGTCGGCCGAGGTGGAGCCCTTGCTGGCGACTCGACCCAACAAGGCGCGCAGCACCCGCCCGGCGCCGCTGACGGTGGACGTGACCCTTGACGACGTAATCGCCCCGGGCCCTTCTGTGGCTCAGCACGCCAGCCAAGTCGGGCCGATCGATTTCGATCCGCCGGTGGACGCACCAGCCAAGAGTTGATCCGTTGGGCTGATTGGCCCGGCTTGGCGGGTTCGAGCGAAGCAGGCCTCAGTCCGCCGTTGCCAATGCCGCGCGGGCCTGCTTTTGCAGCCTCGGCAGATCAGCAGGCAACCAACCACGCACGCTGTTGAAGAACGCCACCGCGTCGGCGCGCAGCAAGTCGGCGCGGGTCAGCGGTGCTTCTTGCAGCGCACCTTGGGCGAGCAGACGCTGGCGGTAGGTGCCAGGCAGCAGCCCGGCCGCGCTGGGCGGCGTGAGCCACAGGCCTTCGACGCGCAAGGCGATGTTGCCAATCGTGCATTCGGTCAGTTCGCCGGCTTCGTTCCAGAGCAGCGTGTCGAATGCGCCGTCCTGCGGGGCGTGCGCCGCGTAGATTTCACGCCGTGTTGTCTTGTTGCGCACGAAATCGCTGGGCAGTGCCGCATGCAAGCAACCGCGCACCTCGATGGGTTGCGTCGCCAGGTTCAATCGCAAAGGCATCGATGTGCCTGGCAGTGGTTGCGCTTCCAGCTCGATGTGTCCGTTGTGCGCCACCAGCAGGCGCAGCTTGTAGACCCCTCGCGGGTGTTGCCGGGCCACCTGTCGCAGCGCGGCGCGGATGGCCGCTTCGTCGAGGGTCACGTTCAAGGCGGCGGCGCTGCGCTCCAGTCGTTCCAAGTGTTCGGGCAACAGCCAGATGAGGCCGTCTTCAAGTCGCAGCGATTCGAGCAGCTTGAACGGCTGGGCAGCCCGCTCCAGAAAGCGTTGCTTGTTGCGCCATTCTTGTGCCTCATGCCGGGAATGGGCATCGATGGTGATGCCGCTGCCGACGCCGCAGCGCGCAAGCGTGGAGCCACCCTGTTGATGCAAGGTCACGGTGCGGATCGGTACGTTGAAGGTCGCTCGCCCGCCTGGCGCGATCACGCCGACCGCGCCGCAGTACACCCCGCGAGGCGCACGTTCGAGTTCGGCGATGTGATGCATTGCGCGCACCTTCGGAGCCCCCGTCACCGAGCCGCACGGGAACAGTGCGCCGAACACGTCGGCCAGATTCAGACCGTCGCGGGTGAGCGCGGTCACGGTGGAGGTCATTTGCCAGACGGTGGGCAGCGCCTGCAGCTCGAACAGCGCGGGCACCGCCACGCTGCCGGTGCGGGCGATGCGGGCCAGATCGTTGCGCAGCAGGTCCACGATCATGAGGTTCTCGGCACGCTCCTTGTCGCTGCCGCGCAGGGTGGCGGCGGCGTCAGCGTCGGCGCGGGGCGTCAAGCCGCGAGCGGCCGTGCCTTTCATGGGCTGCGTGGTGATGCGGTCGCCGTGCCAGTCGAAAAACAACTCGGGCGACACGCTCAGCACACGCTCGCCGGGCAGATCGGCCGTGGCCTGGCGGGTGTCGAGGTAGACCGCGTAGCCGTTGGGTTGACTGCGATGCAGCGCGTGAAAGTAGGCCAGTGCGTCGCCGCTGAGCAGGCTGTGCAGCGGCGTGGTGTAGTTGACTTGGTAGACCTCGCCAGCGCGGATCGCGTCGTGAATGCGGGCGATACCTTGCTCGAAGTCGGTGCTCGACAGCGGGCTCGACCAATCAGCGGTCGAGTAGGGCGGCTCCAGGTGGGCAGCCGACGACTCCGGCCATGCCTGCGCCCGATCGAAGACGGCGAAGCACACCAGCGGGCCGTCTGGGGCATGGGTGCGCAAGGCGGAGTCAAATGCCGGGGCGGCTTCAAAGCGCACGTAGCCGACGCACCAGGCGCCAGCCTGCGCGGCCCGTTGCGCCGCATTGAGTGCGACGCGAACCTCGCAAAGCTCGCGCGCCACGATCCATTCCCGGGGGGCGCCGAAGGCCAATCGCTGGCGAGGGGCATCGAGCGAGCGCGACGCTCCTGGCTCCAACGGAAAGTCAACGAGTGCGAACAGGCTCATCTTGGCCTGCCGGGGTGGCAGTGCATCCAGCCTTCAACGGTTGCGGCCAAACGCCAGCCAGCAACCTCCCAACAGCAAACACGCGAACAACGCCAGGCTCCAGAAGTCGAACGGCACCCCCAGAATCGACGCCACCGCGTCGGCGCATGACGAGCGCACTTCAAAGAGCTGCGGCCACGTGGCGTCGAGTTTCAGGCCGCTGACGATGCGGTCGGCCAGCGTGAGGTCGCACGAGGCCGACTTGGCGGCCACGAAGTGCTGCCACAGTGCCGCTGCGCCGCCACCCATCGCCAGCAGCCCGATCAGCCCGCCCAGCAGGCGTCGCAGCAGCACCACCGGGGCCAGCACGCCGACGACGGCGACCAGCCCGATCACGATGAACAGCACGCGCTGCAGGATGCACCACGGGCAAGGCTGCATGTTGAAGTGGTACTGCGCCACCAGGGCGCCGGCGACCGAGCCCAGGCTCGCCAACGCCATCAACGCCAGCAAGGGCAGGGGGCGCAGCAACAGGCGGATCACCTTAACGGACCTCGGCGATGAGCTCGATCTCGACGCAGGCCCCCAGCGGGATCTGCGCCACGCCGAAGGCGCTGCGGGCATGCGGGCCGATCTCGGGGCCGAAGACCTGCGCCAGCAATTCGGATGCGCCGTTGGTCACCAGGTGCTGTTCGGTGAATTCGCTGGTGCTGTTGACCAGGCTCATGACCTTGACGATGCGGGTCACCTTGTCGAGCCCGCCGGCCGCCACAGCCAGGGTGCCGAGCAGATCGACAGCGACCGCGCGCGCGGCTTGCTGGCCTTCGGCGGTGGTCATGGTCTTGCCCAGTTGGCCGACCCAGACCTTGCCGTCTTGCTTGGCAATGTGGCCGGACAAGAAAACCAGATTGCCCGTGCGGGCAAACGGCACATAAGCGGCAGCCGGAGTGGCCACGGGGGGCAGGGTGATGCCCAGGGCGGTGAGACGGTCTTGAATCGACATGATGGGTGCCCCAATCAGGGTGTGCGGGCCAGGAGAATTCGGTGAAGACGGCATCCTACACTGGCCCTCATGCGCAGCGCAGGGAGGGTCATGGCTGCGGGATTGGGCGTGCTGGCTGGCGCGGCTGCGCAGATGCAGCAGGCCGCGTTGAGCGACGCGCGCGCCTATCTCGTTGCAGTGCTGGTGGGGGCGGTCGGCCTGCTGGTCGGACTGTGGCCCGTGCGTGCGGCTGCCTGGATACTTCAGAGCGAACGGCACCCGAAGCAACTCCTGATCGCTACCTCGATGGCCGCGTGCGCGGCGGCGCTGGCGTTCGGCCTGACCGGCTGGCGTGCCGGCGAGCGTTTGAGTGAAGCCCTGGCGCCCGATTTGGTCGGGCAAGACCTGATCCTCACCGGCTGCGTGACCGACTTGCCTCAGCTGCGGCGCGATGGGCGCTCGTTTCTGTTTGCCGTGCAGTCGGCCGAGTTCGCCGGGCAACCTATGGCGGTGCCGAGTCAGGTGCCCAGCCTGATCGCGTTGAGCTGGTACGACACCCCCGCCGCCGCGGGCGAAGAGACTCCGCAAGACCCCGACGAGCCAGCCGGCCTCGGCGTGCAAGCCGGGCAATGCTGGCGCCTGAGTGCCCGCCTCAAGCTCGCTCACGGCCTGGTCAACCCCCATGGGTTCGATGCCGAGCTGTGGTGGTTCGAGCAAGGCGTGCGCGCGGTGGGCACGGTGCGGGCACGGCGGATGGCGCCCGTCTTGTTGAGCGACCATGCCGGCTCCCCCGTGCCGCGTTGGCGCCAAGCCTTGCGCGATGCCTTGTTCGCACATGTGCCCGATGCTCGCTCGGCCGGCGTGCTGGCCGCGCTGTCGTTGGGCGACCAGGGCGCCATCAACCGCGACGATTGGGGCGTGTTTCGCCGCACCGGGGTAGCGCATCTCGTCTCAATCAGCGGTTTGCACATCACGATGTTCGCCTGGCTGGCGCAGGGACTGTTGCGGCGGGCCTGGCGGCGCAGCGAGCGCCTGATGCTGGCTTGGCCCGCGCCGCAGGCTGCGCAGGTGGGCGGCGTGCTGCTGGCGTGGGGCTATGCCGTCTTCGCGGGCTGGGGCGTGCCGGCGCAGCGTACCGTGATCATGCTGGCGGTGAGTGCAGCCTTGCAGCTCGCCGGGGTGCTGTGGCCCTGGCCGATGGTGCTGGGCGCGGCGGCCGTGGTGGTGCTGTTGTTCGACCCCTGGGCGTGCTTGCAGGCGGGCTTCTGGCTGTCGTTCATGGCAGTGGGGCTGTTGATGGCATCGGGTTCGGCAGGTGGCGGGGAGGCTTCGTCGTTTGGGGCGGGGCGGGCGCCGTCGACCTGGTTGAGCCGCTTGCGGGCGACGGCGTGGGGCGGGGTGCGCGCGCAGTTGACGGCCACCTTCGGGCTGGCGCCGTTGACGCTGGTGTTCTTCAAGCAGATCTCGCTGGTGGGCCTGCTGGCCAATCTGGTAGCCATTCCGGTGGTGAGCTTCGTGATCACGCCGTTGGCGCTGCTGGGTGCTGTGTGGGCGCCGCTGTGGTCGCTGGCGGCCTGGGTGGTGCAGCAACTCGTCGCATGGCTGGCCTGGTTGTCGAGCTGGCCCTGGGCCACGTGGAACGCCCCCGTGGCGCCGCTGTGGGCGCAGACGCTGGGTTTGCTGGGGGCGGCGCTGCTGGTCACGGCGCGACGCTGGCCGCATCGGCTGGCGGCGGCGGTGCTGGTGCTGCCCTTGCTGTGCCCGACCATCGACCGACCCGCGCCGGGGCATTTCGAGCTGCTCGCGGCAGACATCGGCCAGGGTACTGCCGTGCTCGTACGCACCGCCACGCATTCGCTGGTCTACGACGCGGGGCCCATCTATGGCTTGCATGGCGAAGGTGGCGATGCCGGCAGCAAGGTGCTGCTGCCGTTGCTGCATGCGCGGGGCGAGCGGGCGCCCGACGTGCTGCTGCTCAGTCACCGCGACACCGATCACGTGGGCGGCGCCGCGTCCCTGATGCGCGAGTTGCCGCCAGGCGAACTGATCAGCTCGCTGGAGCCCAGTCACCCCTTGTGGGCAGCCGCGCGCGAGGCCGGGGCTCGCACCACCCGCTGCGCGGCGGGGCAGAGCTGGGTGTGGGACGGCGTGCGGTTCGAGGTACTGCAGCCGCCGCCCGCCGCGCCGCAAGAGCTGGCCGAGCAAGACGAGGCGCTGCGGGCCCGGCGCGGCGGGCAGCGCGAGGCCGGGCGCTTTCGGCCCAATGCCTTGTCTTGCGTGTTGCGGGTGAGCGAAGTCAACGGCCCGGCCCGCGCCTTGCTGACGGGAGACATCGAGCGCGAGCAGGAAGCGGCCTTGGTGGACGCGCTCGGCGCCGATCTGCGCGCCAATGTACTGGTGGTGCCGCACCACGGCAGCAAGACCTCGTCCACCGACGCGTTCATCAATGCGGTGCATCCGCAGGTGGCGGTGATCCAGGCGGGCTATCGCAACCGCTACGGCCACCCGGCGCCTGTTGTGGCGGCGCGCTATCACGACCACGCCGTCCCGCTGATCGACAGTCCCACCTGCGGCGCGTTTACCTGGGCCAGCGAATCGGCCGCTGCGTCGTCGTCATCGCGCCGACCAGCGGGGTGCGAACGCAGCCGCGACGCGCACTATTGGCGCACCTCGCCGCCGTCGCCTTGAGCGGGGCTGAACAACCCTGCGGATGGCGGATCGGCGCGGGGAGGCCGCACAATCAAGCCATGAATCGATTTGGCGAATGGTCTGCGGAACGGGTGACGCGTGTCGGGCTCGATGTTTTCGTTTGACGGCGCGCCGGACGCCGGCGCCGAGGCTGGCGGCGTCGAACCGCTGCGCGAGCCTTGGCGGCGCTTCTTCGAGCGGCTGGGGCCACTTGGGCAGGCCGACCTCGACCGCCGGGCCGCGTTGCTGGCGCGGCAGATCCACGAAGACGGCGTCACCTACAACGTCTACAGCGACGCCGGCGGCACGTCGCGGCCCTGGCCGCTGGAGCTGCTGCCCGCGCTGATCGAGCCCGAAGATTGGCGCCAGATCGAGCAAGGCGTGGCCCAGCGCGCCGCCCTGCTCAACAGCGTGCTGGCCGACGTGTACGGCGAGCAGCGCGTGCTGCGCGACGGCTTGCTGCCCCCGGCGCTGGTGTTGGGCCACCCCGGCTATCTGCGCGGGCTGCAAGGGCAGCAACCCCCGGGTGGGTTGTATCTGCACATCGTGGCGTTCGACCTGGCACGCGGGCCCGATGGGCGCTTCTGCGTGCTGGCGCAGCGCACCCAGGCGCCGTCCGGCATGGGTTACGTGCTCGAAAACCGCCTGGCCGTGTCGCGCCTGTTTCCGCAGGCTTTTCGCGAGCTCAACGTGCAGCATCTGGCCTCGGGCTTTCGCCGCCTGGTCGATACCTTGCAGACGCTGGCCGCGCCCTGCGCCCAAGGGGAGCCGCCCCGGCTGGCGCTGCTGACCGCGGGGCCTCGCAACGAGACGTACTTCGAGCACGCCTATCTGGCGCGCTACCTCGGCCTGCCGTTGGTTGAGGGCGGCGACCTCATCGTGCGGGACGAGCGCGTCTACCTCAAGACGGTGCATGGCCTGGAGCCCGTGCACGGCCTGCTGCGCCGGCTCGACGACGACTACTGCGACCCGCTGGAGCTCAAGCCCGACTCCACGCTCGGCGTGCCGGGGCTGTTGCAGGCCGTGCGAGCCGGCAATGTGGTGATGGCCAATGCCTTGGGCACGGGCTTTCTGGAGTCGCCGGGCGTGCAGGGCTTTCTGCCGGCCATGGCGCGCAGATGGTTGGGGCACGACCTGCTGCTGCCCTCGCCGCCCACCTGGTGGTGCGGCGAAGAGGCCGCCTGGCAGGCCGTGCAGCCCGAGTTGGCGGGCAAGATCATGCACCCGAGCTACCCCGCGCCGTTCGGCCTGGGTGCCTCGCGCGGCTTGCGCCCTGGCTTCAAGCCCCAGCAGGTGGAGCCGGACGCCGTGGCCGATTGGTGCGAACGCGTGGCGAGCGACCCGGCTGGCCACACGGTGCAGGGGGCGTTCGCCTTCTCGCAGACGCCGGTGTGGTCTGGCGGCGCCGTGCAGCCGCGCGGCATGACGCTGCGCGTGTTTGCCGTGGCAGACGGCCATGGCGGCTGGCAAGTCATGCCCGGCGGCATGGGCCGCACCGCCGAGACGCATGCTGCCGTGTCGATGCAATACGGCGGCAGCAGCTTCGACACCTGGGTGCTCACCGATGGGCCGGTCGACACCTTCTCGATGCTGCCGCGGCCTCTGCATGTTGACGATCTGGTCAAGCAGCAGCGGCCGGTGGCCAGTCGCACGGCCGAGAACCTGTTCTGGATGGGCCGCTACACCGAGCGCACCGAAAACAACGTCCGGTTGGCGCGCACCTTGTTCACCGTGCTGGGCGAAGAAGACGAGCAGGCCAGCCCCGACGTGCTCGACACGCTCAACGGGCTGGCGGTTTCCAGCGGCCTGGTGCCGCCAGGCGTGCCCAGTCTGACGCAATCGGCTCGACTGTTCGAGCGCGCCTTGATCGAGGCCTTGCCCAAGCCCGGCGCCTACAGCGTCGGCTACAACCTGCAGGCGCTGGCCCGCACGGCGGGTGCCCTGCGCGACCGCCTGTCGCCCGAGCATTGGCGCTTGATCCGCGACATGAGCGAAGACTTCAGCCAGCGCATGCAGGCTGCCCCTGAATTGCTCAGCGAGGCCGAGGCCGTGCCGGCGCTCGAATGGCTGGGCGTGCAGCTCGCGGCCGTGACCGGCTCGCAAGCCGACCGCATGACGCGCGACGTCGGCTGGCGGCTGCTCACGGTGGGCCGCTACATCGAGCGCCTGATCGCCTACGCCGGCGTTTTGCGCGCCTTCTTCGAGCGGCCGGCTGCCGCGCAGCCGCAGGGCTTCGACGTGCTGCTGGCACTGTTCGACAGCACCATCACCTTTCGGGCGCGCTTTCAGCGGCGGCTCGAATTGCCCGCCTTGCTCGACCTGGTGGTGATGGACGAATCCAACCCGCGCGCCCTGGCCTGCATATTGCGCCGGCTGCGCACCGAGCTGGGCAAGCTGCCCCGCCGTGACGACGCCGGTGCCGACACGGTGGCGGGTCTGCTGGCGATCTTGCCCGAGCAGGGCGTGGGGGTTTCGCTGGCCGAGTTGTGCGAACCCTTGTGGCAGGTCGATGCGGCCGCGCACCCCATTCCGCGCCTGACCGATCAACTGGCTCAGGCGGCGGCGCGTCTGTCCAACGAGATCGGGCGGTGTTACTTCTCGCATGCCACGGCGCCCGATCGCCTGCTGGCCTCCTGACCCGGTTGGCCACCATGAGCGACGTCATCGTCCACCCCATCGAGCCTGGCACCGTGACCCTGAGCGTGGAGCACGAAACGCGCTACGACTACGACAGCCCCGTGGAGCAGGCGCACCACCTGGCTCACCTGCGGCCGCTCGACGACGGCGCGCAACGCGTGGAGCTGTTCGACTGTTCGATCGAGCCCACGCCCGCCCACCAGCGCGCCGAGCGCGACGCGTTCGGCAACCACCGCACGAGCTTCTCGATCACCGCGCCCCACGAGCAGTTGCGCGTGGTGGCGCGCAGCGTCGTCCGGCTCGCGCCTCGCACCATCGAGCCCGGCCCCGGCATGCCGTGGGAGGCCGTGCGGCGGCGTCTGCGCTACGTGGCTGGCGCGCCGTTCGAGCGGGCGTCCGAGTTCGCGTTTGCCTCGCCCTGCGTGCCGCTGCACGCCGAATTGCGCGACTACGCGCTGGCTTCGTTCACGCCTGGGCGAGGCGTGGCCGATGCGGCCACCGAGCTGATGCAGCGCATCCATCGGGACTTCGTCTACGAGCCCACCGCGACCGAGGTGTCCACCCCCGCGCTGGACGCCTTCGTGCAGCGCCACGGCGTCTGTCAGGACTTCGCCCACGTGATGATCGGCTGTCTGCGCGCCATCGGGCTGGCGGCGCGATACGTCAGCGGCTACCTGCTCACGCACCCGGCGCCTGGGCAGCCGCGTCTGATTGGCGCCGACGCCTCGCACGCCTGGGTCAGCGTCTACTGCCCGCCGCTTGACCCCGGCTTCGCGCCGGTTGCCGGCCCCTGGCTCGAACTCGACCCAACCAACGACCGCCTGGCCCAGACCGACCATGTGCGCCTGGCCATCGGGCGCGACTACGGCGACGTGACGCCGCTGCGCGGGGTGATCCGAGGCGGAGGCGAGCACACTGTTCTGGTGCGCGTGACCACCCAGCCGGCTGACGGTGCGCAACACGAACCAGCGGACGCCGGTTGACCAGGGTTGGCACATTCCCTGCATCCACGCTGAGACGAGCAGACACAAAACGAGGTCCGATGCGTATGTACGACGAAATGCACGCCGATAGCGTCAACCGCGCCCAGGTGCGCGACCACTACGCGCACTACGACCGCTGGCTGGCCAAGCAGCCGCAAGAAGCGATGCGTACCCGGCGCGACGAAGCCGAGATGATCTTTCGCCGCGTGGGCATCACCTTCGCGGTCTATGGCGAGAAGGACGAGGACGGCTCGGGCACCGAGCGCCTCATTCCGTTCGACCTCATCCCGCGCATCATCCCGGCCAGCGAGTGGCGCGAAATGGAAAAGGGCCTGCGCCAACGCGTGACGGCGCTCAACCGCTTCATCCACGACGTCTATCACGACCAGGAAATCATCAAGGCCGGCGTGATCCCCGCCGAGATGGTGCTGAACAACGCGCAGTTCCGCCCCGAGATGATGGGCGTGAACGTGCCGGGCGACATCTACTCGATCATCTCGGGCATCGACATCGTGCGCGCCGCCAACCCCGACGGCAGCGGCACCTACTACGTGCTCGAAGACAACCTGCGCGTGCCCAGCGGCGTGAGCTACATGCTCGAGAACCGCAAGATGATGATGCGGCTCTTCCCCGAGCTGTTCGCCGAGCACCGCGTGGCGCCGGTGGCGCATTACCCCGACCTGCTGCTCGACACCCTGCAGGCCGTGGCGCCCGCCAGCATCAACGAACCCACGGTGGTGGTGCTCACGCCGGGCATGTACAACTCGGCCTACTTCGAGCACGCGTTTTTGGCGCAGCAGATGGGCGTGGAGCTGGTCGAGGGGCAAGATCTGTTCGTCGAGGACAACTTCGTCTACATGCGTACCACGCGTGGCCCCAAGCGCATCGACGTGATCTACCGCCGGGTGGACGACGACTTTCTCGACCCGAACTACTTCCGCAAAGACTCCACGCTCGGCTGCGCCGGCCTGCTCGACGCCTACCGCGCCGGCAACATCACGTTGGCCAACGCCATCGGCACCGGCGTGGCGGACGACAAGTCCATCTACCCCTACGTGCCCAAGATGGTCGAGTTCTACCTCGGCGAAAAACCCATCCTGCACAACGTGCCCACGTACTTGTGCCGCGAGAAGGACGATCTCAAATACGTGCTCGATCACCTCGGCGATCTGGTGGTCAAAGAAGTGCACGGCGCGGGCGGCTACGGCATGCTGGTCGGGCCGGCCTCGACCAAGGCCGAGATCGAAGACTTCCGCTCCCGCGTGCTCGGCAACCCCAGCAACTACATCGCCCAGCCCACGCTGTCGCTGTCCACCTGCCCCACGTTCGTTGAAAGCGGCATTGCGCCGCGCCACATCGACCTGCGGCCGTTCGTGCTGTCGGGCAAGACCGTGCAGATGGTGCCGGGCGGCCTGACCCGCGTCGCGCTCAAAGAGGGCTCGCTGGTGGTCAACAGCAGTCAGGGCGGCGGCACCAAGGACACCTGGGTGCTCGAAAGCTGAAGGCGGCGGCGCGAGACGCGCCGGCAATCGCGGCACAGGCAAGCCCGCAAACCCAGACGATTCATCACGCATGGCCATTGGCCTGCGCCCGCAGACACACCAGGAGTCCAACATGCTCTCGCGCACCGCCGACCATCTCTACTGGATGGCTCGCTACATGGAGCGGGCCGAAAACACCGCTCGCATGCTCGACGTCAACTATCAAACGTCGTTGCTGCCGCAGTCGGCGGCGTCGGCCGAGCAGGCGTGGCGCGGCTTGCTGAGCATCTCGGAGCTGTCGCACGAGTTCGAGAAGCGCTACGGCGACGAGGTCAACGCGCGCAACGTCATCGAGTTCATGGTGAGCGACGAGACCAACTACTCAAGCATCTGCAGCTGCCTGCGTGCCGCCCGTGAAAACGCGCGCGCCGTGCGGGGCGCGCTCACCACCGAGGTGTGGGAGACCTCGAACCAGACCTGGCTCGAATTCAACAAGCTGCTCAAGTCCAAGGCCTTTCAGAAAGACCCGGCCGAGTGTTTCGAGTGGGTCAAATTTCGCTCGCACCTCTCGCGCGGCGTCACGCTGGGCACGATGCTGCAAGACGAGGCCTTTCACTTCCTGCGCATCGGCACCTTTCTGGAGCGTGCCGACAACACCGCGCGGCTGCTCGATGTGAAGTTCCAGTCGATGAAGGGCGACTTTTTCGGCGTGAGCCCCGCCAAGCAGCTCTACGAGGTGGACTTCTATCACTGGTCGGCGGTGCTGCGCAGCGTGTCGGGCTTCGAGGTGTACCGCAAGGTCTACCGCAACGTGATCCGCCCCGAGAAGGTGGCCGAGCTGCTGATCCTGCGGCCCGACATGCCGCGTTCGCTGCTGGCCTGCATGAACGAGGTCGTCACCAACCTGGCGATGGTGGCCAACGACCAGAGCGGCGAGACGCTG
Organism: Aquabacterium sp.; assembly: GCF_041915145.1. Taxonomy (GTDB): domain Bacteria; phylum Pseudomonadota; class Gammaproteobacteria; order Burkholderiales; family Burkholderiaceae_C; genus Aquabacterium. The sequence continues at coordinate 49,173 of NZ_JAYSBZ010000002.1, forward strand.
CGCCGCGCCGGGCGTTTGCGGTCCGACCTCGAATTCGGTCGCATCGACGAAATCCTGGCGACGGGGCTGCATGCCTTCCTCACGCAGTTCCTCGATCGCGTGGGCGGCCTCGGCTACGGCATCAGCCGCGACTTTCTGGTGCCGGTGGGCGGCTGAGTGCGACGAGGTCGTGCGCGGCGCCAGAAGCACTCCGACACAACGCCGATTGGCTTGGTGCGGAGGGGCTGGCTATCATCGTTGCCCGTTTCACATCACCTGCTGTCGAGGACTGAACATGAGCCGAGCCAAACGCGCCATCGCCTACGTCGTCACCACTTCGCTGCTGTACTCCGGGCTGCTGTCCGGCGTGCAAGCCACCATGATTTCCACCGAGCAATTGGCAGATGCTCAGGCAACCGCCGAGTCGGCTGAAGCCGGCCAGGGACGTGCGCTGCTGGTGGCCACGCTTGACCGGGTCGACGTGCAAGCCGCGCTGCAGGCCCGTGGGGTCGATGTCGAACAAGCCCGCGCCCGCGTGGCCGCCCTGACCGACGCCGAAGCCACCGCCGTGGCCGCGCAGATCGACCAGGCCCCGGCGGGTGGCGACGTGCTGGGCACCATCGTCTTCGTCTTCCTGGTGCTGCTCGTCACCGACATCCTCGGCTTCACCAAGGTCTTCCCGTTCACGCGTTCGATTCGCCACTGATCGGGTCGTGCAGGCCTCATCGCTGCGGCGCGGGCTGGTGGCCGGCTGCGTGGCGCTCGCGTTGAGCGGTTGCGCCGCGTGGTTGCCGCCGCCGCAGACCGCGGCGTTGCATGAGGCCGCGCCGGTCGATCTGCCGCACCGCGCCGAGTTGCGCGAGGTGCCGTTCTTCCCGCAGACGCCGTATCACTGCGGGCCGGCGGCGCTGGCCACGGTGCTGACGCAGGTGGGCTTGCCATCGGCACCCGATCAATTGGCCGGCGATGTGTTCTTGCCGGCTCGCGAAGGCAGCCTGCAGGTCGAAATGCTGGCTGCGGCTCGGCGCCGTGGCGCCGTGGCGACCCGGCTGCCGCCACGTCTAGACGCCTTGCTGCGCGAGGTGGCTGCCGGGCACCCGCCCGTGGTGCTGCTCAATCTGGGCTTGGCGTGGTTGCCACGCTGGCATTACGCCGTGCTGGTCGGCTACGACCTCGACGCCGACCAACTGGTGCTGCGCAGCGGCGTGACCGAGCGCGAGCTGATGCCGCTGGCGACGTTCGAATACACCTGGGCCCGCGCTGATCGCTGGGCTTTCGTGGTCACCCAGCCGGGCGAGCTGCCCTTGCAAGCCACCGAGGCCGACGCCACCCAGGCGGTGCTGGGGTTCGAGCGCGTCGCCAAGCCCGGCTTGGTTGCCAGGGCCTGGACGCCGCTGACGCAGCGCTGGCCCGGTGCCTTGCTGCCCTGGATGGGCTTGGGCAATGCCCGCTTTGCCATGGGCGACTGGAAGGGCGCCGCTGCCGCCTTTGCGCAAGCGGCCCAACGGCACGACAGCGCGGCGGCCTGGAACAATCTGGCGCAGACGCTCGACAACCTCGGTGACCGCGACGGTGCCCGGGCGGCGGTGGAGCGGGGGATTGAGCGAGCCCGAAAGAGCGAGCCGCAGTGGCTGGATGCGCTCCAGGAGACCGCTCAAGCCTTGCGCTGAGCCCTTGTCAGGCTTGGCTCGGCGGCACGTAGCCTTGCACTTGCTCGGCGCCAGCGCCGAAGAAGAACTGCTCCATCTGGCGGGCCAGGTATTGGCGGGCCTTGGCGTCTGCCAGGTTGAGGCGGTTTTCGTTGACCAGCATGGTCTGGTGCTTGAGCCACATCTGCCAGGCTTCCTTGCTCACGCCTTCATAGATGCGCTTGCCGAGTTCACCGGGGTAGGGGGCGAAGTCGAGGCCCTCGGCTTCTTTCTTGAGGTGGATGCATTGCACGGTGCGAGCCATGGCGGAGTCCTTTCTTTTGGAATGCGGTGGAGTCGAAGAGGGGGCTAGAGCAGTTATGCCACGTCGGCCGTGACTGCGGGTGGGCCGGGTTATTCGGGCGCGCCCTATTTGAGCGGCTTCACGAGAACCACCGAGCGGCGATCCCAGTTGTATTTGCGTTTGCGGGCTTCCGGCAGCCAGTCGGCATCGACCTGGGCAAAGCCGCGCTTGATGAACCAGTGCATGGTGCGCGTGGTCAGCACGAAGAGGCTGTCCAGGCCCATGGCCTTGGCGCGTTGCTCGATACGCTTCAAGATCCGCTCGCCGTCGCCCGAGCCTTGCACGGCGGGCGACACGGTGAGTGCGGCCATCTCGGCGGTCTTGGCCTCGGGGTAGGGGTGCAGCGAGGCACAGCCGAAGATCACGCCGTCGTGCTCGATCACGGTGTATTGGTCGATGTCGCGTTCGATCTCGGTGCGGTCGCGTGTCACGAGCGTGCCGTCTTTTTCGAACGGCTCGATCAGCTGCAGGATGCCGCCCACATCGTCGACCGTGGCTTCGCGCAAGCTTTCCAGTTTTTCATCGACGATCATGGTGCCCACGCCGTCGTGGGTGAAGACTTCCATGAGCAGCGCGCCGTCGAGCTTGTACGGAATGATGTGCACGCGCTCCACGCCGTTCTTGCCGGCTTTCACGGCGTATTGCAGGTAATAGGCGGTGTCGGTGGGTTGCGTGGGGTTGGGCAGCGAGGCCAGCACGCGCTCGGCGTCGGCCAGGGCCAGTTCCTGGTCGATCTCGTAATCGGGTTCGCCGGCCTGCGAGAGGTCTTGGGGCAAACCGCGCACTTCGGTCACGAAGATCAGCTTGTCGGCCTGCAGGGCGATGGCGGCGGCGGTGGCCACGTCTTCCACGCTCAGGTTGAAGGCCTCGCCGGTGGGCGAGAAGCCGAAGGGCGACAGCAGCACCATCGAGCCGGCGTCGATGGCGCGGCGGATCGAGACCGCGTCGATCTTGCGCACCAGGCCGGTGTGCATGAAGTCGATGCCGTCCACGATGCCCACGGGGCGGGCGGTGATGAAGTTGCCGGACAGCACGCGCACCTGCGCGCCGGCCATCGGGGTGTTGGGCAGGCCTTGCGAGAACGCGGCTTCGATCTCGTAGCGCAGCTGGCCGGCGGCTTCTTGCGCGCAGTCGAGCGCGACCGAATCGGTAATACGCATGCCGTGCGAGTAGCGCGAGACGTGGCCCTTTTCGCGCAGCTGTTCTTCAACCTGCTGGCGAAAGCCGTGGGTCAGCACGACCTTGATGCCCATCGCCTGCAGCAGCGACAGATCTTGCGCGAAGGTGGCGAGCTTGCCGGCGGCGATCAGGTCGCCCGAGATGGCCACCACGAAGGTCTTGCCACGGTGTGCATGGATGTAGGGCGCCACCGAGCGAAACCAGGGGACGAAGGTGTGCGGAAAAACCAGATCCATGGGCGGCAGAGTCAGTGCAGGGTGAGGGCGATGCGAGAACCAACCGCAATGGTAAGGGCATTGACCGCACGCCTGGGCTGAATCAAGCGCGGGTGGCTTACAGCGCGGGGCGGCGGTTGAACCAGGGGCGGGCTTCTTCGAGCTGCCGCGCCAGTTGCAGCAGCGTGGCTTCGCTGTTGAGCGGCCCCACGAACTGCACGCCCAGCGGCAGGCCGGCGGCCGTCCAGTGCAGCGGCACGGACATGGCCGGGCGCCCGGTCAGGTTGGCCAGCTGGGTGTAGGGCGTCCAGCCCAGGTTGTTGATGACGATGCGCTTGAAGATGCTGCTGCGGGCCAGCCAGCCGGCCATGCCGAGGCGGGCGATGATCTCGCTGCCGATGCTGAGCGCGGGCGGGGTGTCGAAGGTGCCGATGGGCACGGGCGGGGCCGCCAGGGTGGGCGACAGCCACAGATCGTGGGTGGAATGGAATTGGCTCAACGCCAGCACATGTTCTTGCCAGCGGCCTTCGCATTTCATCAGCTCGGTGGCCGACATGCTGCGCCCGATGGCGGCGAGCATGCGGGTGTCGGGCTCGAAGTCGCCCAGGCCGCAACCGGTTTCGGATCGCACCAGATCAATCAGGTAGCTCTGGGCCACGAACCAGGCCGTCAGAAAGTCGTGCGCCAGGGCTTGGCCGTCCACCGGCGGGCTGGCCGGTTCGACGCGGTGGCCCAGCGATTCGAGCAGCTTGGCAGCGTCTTCAACTGCGCGCACAGCCTCCGGGTCGACCGGCGTGCCGATCGGCGACGCGCTCGAAAAGCCGATGCGCAGCGGCCGCGGGGCTTGCTGGATGGCCTGCAAATAGGGCTGCTCGGGCGGCGGCATGTAGTAGGGCGCGTGCGGCTCGGGGCCTTGCAGCACGTCGAGCATGGCGGCGCTGTCGCGCACGCTGCGGGTGAGCACGCCTTGCACGGCTGCGCCGCTGAGGGCTTCGCCGACGTCCGGGCCCATCGAGACGCGCCCGCGCCCGGCCTTGAAGCCGAACAGCCCGCAGCAGGCCGCCGGGATGCGGATGGAGCCGCCGCCGTCGTTGGCGCCGGCTGTCGGCACGATGCCCGCCGCCACGGCGGCAGCCGAGCCGCCCGATGAGCCACCCGGCGTGTGGTGGGTGTTCCAGGGGTTGCGGGTGGGGCCGAATGCGCGAGGCTCGGTGACGGCTCGCGAGCCGAACTCGGGGGCGCTGGTCTTGCCGAAGATCACCAGGCCAGCTGCTTGCCAGCGGCGCACCGTGTCGCTCGTGGTGGGCATGGGCAAGCGCGCCAGCGCGCGGTTGCCGCACGAGGTGGGCAGGCCGGCGACGTCCTGAAACAGGTCTTTCAGCAAGAAGGGCACGCCGGCAAAGGGCGCGTCGGCCGGGAAAGGCTGGGTGCAGCGCGCCCGGGCGGCGTCGTGCATCCGCAGGACCATGGCATTGATCCGGGGTTGGACTTGCTCGGCGCGGGTGATGGCCAGCTCCAGCAGTTCAAGCGGCAGGACGTCTCGGCGGTGTATCAGATCAGCCAGCCCCAGCGCGTCGTAGTGGACGTATTCGTCGAATCGCATGTAATGTTGTCTCCGCCAGCCGAAAGGCTGGTTCTGCCGTGATGGATACCGCCGTGGACGCCGCCCGGGTACTCCCCGATGCCAGACTCGCTGGCTGGTACGCCAATGTACCAACGGAGGGCGGTGTGGCGAGTTGGGGTTGATGCGGGCTACCTGGACATCAAAAGATAATGGCCGGTTTGGCGAGCAAGCCTTCATCGGTCATTCAGCAGCGTGTCGTTCTCTTTGCCTCCCATCACCTTCCCCGAATCGCTGCCCGTCAGCGGCAAGCGGGCCGACATCGAAGCGGCCTTGCGCGAACATCAGGTCGTCATCGTCTGCGGCGAAACGGGTTCGGGCAAGACCACGCAGTTGCCCAAGATCGCGCTGGCGATGGGGCGCGGCGGCTGGGGTCAGCCGCGCGAGCCGGGGCAGCGGCGCCAGATCATCGGCCACACGCAGCCGCGGCGCATTGCCGCGTCCAGCGTGGCCAAGCGCATTGCCGAAGAGCTGAACTCGCCGCTGGGCGAGGTGGTGGGCTACAAGGTGCGCTTTCAAGACCGCCTGCAGCCCGGCGCCAGCGTCAAGCTGATGACCGACGGCATCTTGCTGGCCGAAACCCAGAGCGACCCCGACCTGCGCGCCTACGACACCCTCATCATCGACGAGGCCCACGAGCGCAGCCTGAACATCGATTTTCTGCTCGGCTACCTCAAGCAGTTGCTGCCGCGTCGGCCTGACCTGAAGGTGATCATCACCTCGGCCACCATCGACGCTGATCGCTTCGCCCGCCATTTCGAAAGTCGCAAGGGCCCGGCGCCGGTGATCATGGTGTCGGGGCGGCTGTTCCCCGTCGAGCAACGTTGGCGGCCGTTCGAAGAGTCGCGCGAGTACGACCTGAACGACGCCATTGCCGACGCGGCTGATGAGCTGTGGCGCGAAGGTGGCGCGGGCGGTGGGGGCGACATCCTCGTCTTCCTGCCCGGCGAGCGCGAGATCCGCGACGCGGCCGAGCACCTGCGCAAGAAGCAGCACGCGGGCGTCGAGATCCTGCCGCTGTTCGCTCGCCTGAGCCAGCAGGAGCAAGACCGCGTCTTCGAGCCGCACGGCGCGCGCCGCATCGTGCTGGCTACCAACGTGGCCGAGACCTCGCTCACGGTGCCGGGCATCCGCTACGTGATCGACGCCGGCACGGCACGCGTCAAGCGCTACAGCTACCGCAACAAGGTCGAGCAGCTGCAGATCGAGTCGGTGAGCCAGTCGGCCGCCAACCAGCGCGCCGGTCGTTGCGGCCGGGTGGCCAACGGCATCTGCATCCGGCTGTATGACGAGAAGGACTTTGCCGGCCGCCCGCGCTTCACCGACCCCGAAATCTTGCGCTCGTCGCTGGCCGGCGTGATCCTGCGCATGAAGGCGCTGCATCTGGGGTTGGTGGACGACTTTCCGTTCATCGAACCGCCGCCGCGCAAGGCCATTGCCGACGGCTACCAACTGCTGGCCGAGCTGGGCGCGGTCGATGAACAAAACGAACTCACGCCCATCGGCGCCGAACTGTCGAAGCTGCCACTCGACCCGCGCGTCGGCCGGATGATCCTGGAAGCGCGCAGCCGCCACGCGCTCAGCGAAGTGTTGGTAATCGCGTCGGCCTTGAGCGTGCAGGACGTGCGGGATCGGCCGACCGAGCATGCCCAGACCGCTGACCAGAAGCACAAGCAGTTCGATGACGAAAAGTCCGAGTTCATGGGCACGCTCAAGCTCTGGAAATGGCTAGAGCACGCGCGGGGCAAGTCAGCCGAAGGCGGGGCGGCAGCGCCCGAGCACAAGCTCTCGCATCGCAAGCAAGAGCAGTTGTTGCGCGAGAACTTCATCAACCCGCGCCGTGTGCGCGAATGGCGCGACGTCTACGCCCAACTGCACACCGTGGTGGCCGAGCACGGCTGGCGTTTCAACACGCAGCCCGCCACCTACGATCAATTGCATCTGTCGATGCTGGCCGGTCTGCTGGGCAACATCGGTTGCAAGAGCGATGAAGACGAGTGGTACCTCGGCGCGCGGGGCATCAAGTTCTGGCGCCACCCCGGGGCCAACTTGTCGAAAAAACCCGGGCGCTGGCTGGTGGCCGCCGAGCTGGTCGAGACCACGCGGCTCTACGGCCGCGGGTTGGCGTCGATCGACCCGCAGTGGCTGCCCGGTATCGCCGCGCACGTCATCAAGAAGCAGTTGCTCGAGCCGCACTGGGAAAAGAAAGCCGCCGAGGTGGTGGCCTTCGAGCGCGCCACGCTCTACGGCATCGTGCTCTACAACAACAAGCGTGTGAACTTCGGGCTGGTGGAGCCGGCGCAGGCGCGCGAGATCTTCATCCGCGAGGCGCTCGTGAATGGCGACTGGGAGACCAAGCTGCCGTTCGTCGCCCACAACCGCAAGCTGATCGCGCAGGTCGAGGCGCTCGAACACAAATCGCGCCGGCAAGACGTGCTGGTTGACGATGAACTCATCTACGCCTACTACGACAGCCAGTTGCCGGCCGACGTGGTGTCGGGCGCCAGCTGCGAGCGCTGGGCTCGCGAGGCCAGCAAGCGCGAGCCCAAGCTCTTGATGCTGACGCGCGACGAGCTGATGCGCCACGAGGCGGCCGGCATCACCAGCGCGGCCTTCCCGAAGACCATCCGCCTCGGCGGCGTGGACTGCGCGGCGACCTATTTGCACGAGCCGGGAGACCCGCGCGATGGCGTCACCGTGACGGTGCCCATTTACGCGCTCAACCAGGTCAGCGAAGAGCGCGGCGAATGGCTGGTGCCCGGCATGCTGAAAGACAAGGTGCTGGCGCTGGTGAAAAGCCTGCACCAGAAGCCGCGTGCGCGCCTGGTGCCATTGCCCGACTACGTGGACAGCTTCATCGCGGCCCAGCCCTTCGACGACTACGTCAAGGCCGGCGGCCTGCTCGACGCGCTGCTCAAGGCCGTGCGAGACAAGACCCAGCTCGACATCAAGCGCGCTGACTTCAAGCTCGAACTCGTGCAGCCGCACCTGTTCATGAACTACCGCGTGGTGGACGAGCACGGCCGCCAGTTGGGCCAGGGGCGCAACCTGGCGAGCCTGAAGGCCGAGCTGGGCGCACAAGCCCGGGGTGCGTTCCAGGCGCTGGCGGCGTTGAAAGGTGCGGTGCGGGCTGAGCCGGCAAGCGAGCCTGTCGAGGCGCCGCGAGCCGCAACGAGCGGCGCTGCGCGCGTCGCCTCGGGCAAGTCCAACCCGCCTGCCAGTGCATCGCCAACCAAGACCCATGCGGCCGCCACCTATACCGACTGGACGTTCGGCGAGCTGCCCGAGCTGATGGAGATCCAAAAGGGCAGCCAGACGCTGGTGGGCTTTCCGGCGCTGATCGACAAGGGCGCGCACGTCGAGATCGAGGTGTTCGACGAACCCGAGGCGGCGGCCAGCAAGCACCGAGCGGGCTTGCGTCGCCTGGTCGCCTTGCAGATCAAGGAGCCGCTGAAGTACCTCGAGAAAAACATCCCCGATCTGCAGAAGATGGCGATGGCTTACATGACGCTGGGCACGGCAGACGAACTGCGCGATCAGATCATCGAAGTCGCGCTGGACCGCGCCTTCTTGCAAGACCCGCTACCGTTCAGCGCGGCGAGCTTCAAGGCTCGTGTCGAAGAAGGGCGCACGCGGCTCAACCTGATCGCGCAAGAGATCGCGCGGCTGGCGGGGCAGGTGCTGGTCGAATACCAGGCGGCGGCGCGCAAGCTCAAGGACGGCAAGCCGCCCAAGGACGTGGCCGACGACATTCAAGCCCAGTTGCAACGCCTGATGCCCAAGCGCTTTGTGGCCGTCACGCCTTACGTTCAACTGCAGCACGCGCCGCGCTACCTCAAGGGCATTGCCTTGCGGCTCGACAAGTTGCGCGCCGATGCCGCCCGCGACGCGACCAAGCTGGCCGAGCTGCGCCCGCTGGAGCAGCGCTACACGCGCCGGTTGGCGGAGCTCAAGGGCACGCCCGACGCGCGGCTCGAAGAATTCAGGTGGTTGCTCGAAGAGCTGCGCGTCAGCCTGTTTGCGCAAGAGTTGCGCACGCCTCAACCCGTGAGCGCGAAGCGGCTCGAAAAGGTCTGGGCACAGATGAGTGCGTGACCTGTGCTGGTTATGAGCGTGACGGTCAGGTTGGCGGAACGATCACACGACGGCGCGGCTTCACGGTGACCACCACCGGTTTGCTGGGAGTGGCGGGCTGGCGTTGAACGTAGCTGGTCGCTTTGGGCTTGGCAGCGCGCAAAGCCGTTTCTACACGGCTCGCGTTGAGCGTCTGGCGGATGTCGCCGTTGACTTGCAAATAGTTGCCGGCGAGGTCGCGGGCGAGCGCGCCGATTTCGAGACCACGCTGGATCGTGCCCAGGTATTCGAGATCGTCATGCGGCTGTGCGAACATGCGCCAGCCGTCGCCCGGCGTCACCAACGTGCTTTTGTTGTTGCCGCCGCGCTTGGCTGAGAATTTGCGGGCGGGTTGTCTGCCCGGCCCGGCTGGTTTTGCACCCGATTGCTTCATGTGGGGACAAAAAAAGGGTCAACCGGCATGGCCGGTCAACCCTTTTTGATTGGTATGTGTGGTCGGGGCGGTGGGATTCGAACTCACGACCCTCTGCTCCCAAAGCAGATGCGCTACCAGACTGCGCTACGCCCCGAAGCTGGGCATTGTATGTCACTTCGGGGTGTTGGAGTTCCGCTATTCGAGCTGGCTGGCGGCCGATAGCGCCTTCAGGATGGCACGATTGATTTCGCCGAACCCGGTGATCAGCTGGTCGGCTCCGTGGCGGATTTCGTCCAGCGTTTCGCCTTCGATGGCGCGTACCAGATCGCAATACGGCTGGTAGGGCCCGGCGTTCTCGGCCAGCGCCATGTAGACGCGTTCGGGCACCGGAATGGTCTTGAGCAGCTCTGGGAAGGGCTGGCGGAACATGCGGTCGAGCAGCGAGAAGACGCCGCAGATGAAGATCTCGTTGCGCATTTCGTCGTCGCCCGACGAGCGCACGAGTTCTTCCATCAGCAGGCCCCGGCGCACGGCGGCGTACATCACCGGGCGCAGGTTCACGTCCTTGCTGGCGGTGGCCAGCAGGAGGGCGAGCCAGCGCTTCAGGCGCTGATAGCCGAGGATCATGATGGCGTGGCGGAACGAGCTGATCTCGACCGACAGGCCGAATGCCGGCGAGTTGATGTAGCGCATCAGCTTGAAGGCCAGCGGCGGATCGCGCTTGAGGGTGTTCTCGAGCTTCTCGATGTCTTCTTCCTTGTGCACCTGATCGATCAGTTGCACGATCACCTGCAGCCCAGGTTGGTCAGCTGCGCGTGTGGCGCCCTCGATGGCGTCATGGATGGGCCAGCCCAGCACGGCGACGGCACCACGGCGGAAGCAGGCTTCCATGTCGGCCACGGTGCGTACACCGCTCTGCACGTGGCTGATGGTTCGCATCACGCCATGCGGGGCCACCGAGCTCGGGTCGATGCGGCGGTCGTCCGACAGGTCGATGATCGAATGCTTGAAGCAGGGCAACACCTCGCGCGGCAACTCGCGCACCGGGCGGCCCTTGAGCAGCATGGTGTTGCCGTTGGCGTGCAGGTCGGTGATGAGTTTGGTGTTCTCGGGGTCGCTGGCCATGAAGGCCGGGATCTCGATCATCATGTGCGTGGCGGGTTGGCGCGCCAGGATGTCCTGCAGCAGCGACTCGCTGAGCACGTTGAGCGCCACCGCCGGCCCGCCCACCGGCCACACCTCGGAGATGGCTTCGAGCAGGCTGCCGGAATCGAGCGCCGCGCCGGGCTGCAACGGGAAGATGCTCAGGCGGGTGGCCGAGACCGAGCGGTTGCGGTCGATGAGTGGCGAGTACGCCAGCGCGATCTGGCCGAGGATGTTGGAGTCCATGAGTGTCCTGAGGGTTGTAATTGGTTCGTCAGCCGCTGATGTACTGGAACAAGGACATCTTCTGCACCAGTGAATAGGTCTTGAGCGCGGCGTCGTAGGCGCTTTGCTGCGTCTGGAAATCGGAAATTGCCGAGACCATGTCGAGATCGACGGCGTTGGACTTCGCGGTCTTGGCTGACAGCGACTGCGCGTCGATGCGGTTCTCGATGCCGTCGATGCGATTGAGCGTTTCGCCGGCGGCCGCCCGGGCGCTGCCCATGGTGGACGACACGGCATCGATGTCGCGCAGCCCCTGGTTGACGGCTTGCGCGATCTGTCCGCTGTTGAGCCCGGTGGCGTTGAGCGCCGTGATGGCCTTGTCCATGGCGCTGAACACGCTCAGGCTGTTGGTGGACGGCTGGATCTGGAAGGTATCGCCGTTGGCCGGCGTGCCCGAGATGGTGAACGACATGCCATCGGCCTGGATGGCGGTGCCGGGCGAATACGTGCCGTTCGACACCACCGTGGAGCCCAGCGTGGTATCGACGACGTTGTAGGTGGTGGTCGAGCCCGACACGGTGAACTGGATGTCGTAGTTGTGGCCCGTGATCTGCGCGGGGTTGCTGACGCTGCCCGCGTTGATCCAGGCCGAGCCGTTTTGCACCGACGAGCTGGTCACGAAGACGCCGTTGCCGCTGCGGGCCTGCAGCCAGGTGGCCTCGCCGTCGATGGTGGTGGGCACGGTGTCGCCCGCGTCCGACAGGTTCTGCCCGCCCTGGCCCACGAACTGCACGCCGCCGGCTGCGTCCACAAAGGGTGGGGCGGCCGAACCTTGGCCACCGAACAGATAGCCACCGTTGCCGTCCGGGCTGTTGGCCACCTGGAACAGCTGCTTGCGGATCTCCTTGAGCTTGGCGGCCAGCGCCTGGCGCTCGGCATCGGTGTAGCTGCCGTTGCCGGCCTGCACCAGGGTCTCGCGGGCGCTTTGCAGCAAGTCGGTGGCGTCGCCCAGGGCCGACTCGGACAGCGTCATCGCGTTCTTGGCGGCTTCGGCGGTGCGTTTGTCGGCCTCCGAGCGCGAGATCGTGGCCTGGGCGCGCTCGGCTCGCGCGGCGGCCACGGGGTCGTCGCTCGGGGCGTTGACGCGCAAGCCCGAGGTCTTCTGGTTCTGCTTGTTCGACATGTCGATCTGCCGCTGTTGCAGGTTGGTGATCGAGTTGTCGTAGGTGTTGGCGGTGCTGACTCGCATGCGGGACTCCAGTCAGTCGAGGTTCGGATCAACGGCCCGTGATGCTCAGCAGGGTGTCGAACACCCCTTGCGCGACCTGCAGCACTTTGGCGGCGGCCTGGTAGCTCTGCTGATACTGAATCAGCCGGGCGGCTTCTTCGTCAAGGTTGACGCCGGTTTCGTTGCTCAGGGCATCTTTGGCCGACTTGGCGATCGACGTCGAGATGTCGGACGTGCTCTGCGCCCCTTGCACCCGCACGCCGATGTCGGCCATGTCTTGCGCGTAGGCCGCCGTGACGGTGAACCCGGCGGACGTGGCGCTTTGGCCCACCATCGTGTCGTCGCGCAAGGCCAGCATGGCGCGCGCGTTGCCGTTGTTGCTGGCCGGGTAGGTGGTGGGCGCCACGGTGACGGAGTCGCCATTGGCGGGCACGCCGTCGAGCTTCAGGTCGAACCCGTTGAGCGAGATCGGTTGGCTGGGTTGCCACGTGCCGGTGCCAGAGCTCACGACCGTGTTGCTGGGGTCGGTCAGCGTCCAGCTGTAGTTGCCGGAGCTCGACGTGAAGTTGATCTTTGCCGTCAGCGTGGGGTTGAGCGTCGAGCTCACCACGGTGAGCGAGGCCAGCGTGGCCGTGCCGGTGTTGGTGGCGGCCACCGTGCCCGTGACGGGCGATGCGGCGGCGATGCCCTTGGGGTCATTGAGCACGCGCTGCATGCTTTGGGCGGCCTGGCTGACGGGCTGAATCAGGAAGCGATCGGTCGCCGAAGGAGCGGGCGAGCCGATGTTGAGCGTGAAGCCGTCGATCACCTGCGCCGGCGAGGCGGCCGGGTCGTAAGAGATCGGCGTGCCCGATGCCTGGCCACCCGACATCGGCGTGACGAGGTACAGGCCGGCATTGTTGGGGTCGGCGCGCAACTCGTATTCGCTGGCTTGCAGCTTGGTGGCGTCGGTGACCGAAATGCCGACCGTGGCGGTGAAGTTGCCGGCGGTCTTGCCGTTCGTCGAGGCGGGCAGCACGCGCGGGCCGCCGACGCTGAAGATGGGGGCTCCGGCCGAGGGCGGGTTGCCGAGATCGAGGCCGTAAGACTGTTGCTCGTTGACGCGCGACGACATTGCCGCGGCGATCTGCCCCAGCATGTTGCGGGCATCAGTCAAGTCTTGATCTTGAAACTGCAGCATGCCGGCAATGCTGCCGCCAGCGAGCGTGCCGGAGTCCAGCTCGCGCGCGCCCGAAAAGTCCTGGATCGAGATGCGCGCCTTGCTGGCGTCGTAGGTGTCGTTGGTCACGCTCAACTGCTGGGCCTGGCTGCCCAGCACCAGGCGCTGCGTGCCGCCGATGAACAGACCCATCGTGCCGTCGGGCGCCGGAATGGTCGTGACCTGGATGTATTTGCTGATCTCGTTGATCGCCTGATCGCGCTGGTCGAGCAGGTCGTTGGGGCTGTGGCCCGTGCCGTTGAAGCCGGCGATCTGCTGGTTCAGGTTGGCCACCTGGGCGGCCAGCTTGTTGACCGCGTCCACCGACACACGCACGTCGGACACGATGCCCTGCTGCATGGCGGTCATCTGCTCGCCCGAGGCACGCATTTGCGCGGCCAGCTGCGAAGCCCGCGACAGCACCACCTGCCGGGCGGCCGCATCCTGCGGGTTGGTGGACACGTCGGCGAACGCGTTGAGCATGTTCTGCGCCGCCTGGCCGATGCTCTGGTCGCCGGTCGGGAAAAGCTTTTCGAGCTGCTTGAGCTGATCGAGCCGCGCCGTGTCCATCGACGACTGAGACGTGGTCAACGAGGCCTCCTTGGTCAGGAAGTCGTCAGACGCGCGCGACACCGTGGTGATCTTGACCCCGCGGCCGAAGAACCCCGCACCGGTGTACTGCCCGGTTTCGGTGGCGAGCTGAACCTGCTGCCGCGAATACCCGGGGGTGTTCGCGTTGCTGATGTTGTTGCCGATCGTGTTCAGCGCCGCATAGTTGGCGGCGAGGGCGCCGGTGCTGATGCTGAAGAGTCCACCTGCAGACATGGGCGAGTCCTCCTGCGCTTCAGGTCACCGTGCGCTGCAGGCGCAGCGCGGTGTTGATGACCCGCGTCAACTTGTCGGCGTAGCCGGGGTCGGTGGCGTAGCCGGCTTTTTGCAGGCTCTTGGCGTAGCCCTGCGCGCTCGAGGCCTGCGCCACCGCGTTGCTGTAGCGGGGGCTGTTGGTCAGCAGCTTGGCGTGGTCGCGAAAGGATTCTTCGTACGAGTCGTACGAGCGGAACTTGGCCGTCACGCGGCGGGCCACGCCGCCGATGTATTCGGTGGTGGTGACCTCGGCGACCTTGCCCTTCCAGTCCGCCCCGGCCTTGATGCCGAAGAGGTTGTGGCTGAGCGTGCCGTCCTTGTTCTTGATCTCGTGCCTGCCCCAGCCGGACTCGTGGGCGGCCTGCCCGATCAGGTTGGCGGCGGGGATGCCCGTCTCGGCTTCGATGGCGTGCGCGGCGGCCTGATGCTGCCGCACGAAGGCTTCGGCCGGGCGCAGGCGGGTATTGGTGCTGGCGTTGGCGCCGACGCTGGAGGCGGCCGCATTGGCGGCAGAGGCCGGCGCGAGCGCGGCCTCGGTCTGGGCGCCGTTGTTGGCGATACCGAGCGAAGAGCTTGCTCCAGCGCTCAAGTTGGTCATCGACTGCAGCAGATTCAACGCGCCGGGTGCCGCGCCGGTCAGGTTGCCGAGGCTCAGCGCGTCGCCGCTGGCGTCGCCGGGCATCTGGCTGACGCTTTGCAGGGCGTTCAGCGTCAGCCGGCTCAAGGCGGTGGTCGAGGTGGTCGCCGTGGTGGTCTGGTTGGCCGACGCAGCCGGTGTGCTCAGCGTCATCGACAGGCGCCCAGTCAGGCCGTCGGGGGCGGCATTCGTGGTGGTGGCTTTGGCCGCCTCGCTCTGGCCGCCGATCTGGCGGCTCAACTGGCGCTCGATGGCGGCGCTCAAGCCGTGCGGCAGGCCGCTCATGCGGCCGGCGAATTCGGTGTCGAGCATCTCGGTGCCCATTTGCGTGCCGCTGTTTTCGAGCATGCCCGAGTTGAGCGTGCTGGCGCGCATGGTCTTCATCAGCTCTTGCATGAAGAGCGTTTCGAGCTGCTTGGCGGCGCCTTTGACGGCGGTGTTCGGGTCTTTGGCGGCCTTGGCCTTGAGGGCATTGAGCGAGTTCAGGTCGAGCGTCATGCCCGACAGGTTGCCGTTGCCTGAGGCTGGTGAATCGATGCTCATCAGATCACCTCGAGTTCAGCGTTGAGCGCGCCGGCGGCCTTCATGGCTTGAAGGATGGCCAGCAAGTCCTGGGGGGTGGCCCCGAGCGCATTCAACGCTTTGACCACATCGGTGAGTTTGGTGCCCGCGGGCATGTTGATCAGCGAACCGGAATCCTGCCGCACTTGGATGTCGGCCTTTTCGGCGACTTGCGTCGTACCGCTCGAGAATGCACCCGGTTGGCTGATGACGGGCGTCGAGTTGATCGTGACCGAGAGGTTTCCGTGAGCTACTGCACACGGGCCGAGGGTCACGGCCTGGTTCATCACCACCGAGCCGGTGCGGGCGTTCACCACGATGCGGGCGGCCGGCGCGGCCTGGTCGATGTTGAGGTTCTCGATGTCGGCGAGGTAGGACACCCGGGCGTCGGGCGAGGGCGGCATGGCCACGCGCACGGTGCGGGCGTCGATGGCCATGGCCTGGCCGGGGCCCTTGGCGGCGTTGATGGCGCGGGCCACTTCGCGGGCGGTGTTGAAGTCTTCAGCGGCCAGATCGAGCGTGATCGAGTCGCCCTGCAGCCAGGGCGTGGGCACCGAGCGTTCCACCGTGGCACCGGCCGGGATGCGCCCGGCGCTGAGGTGGTTGATCGTGACCTTGGAGCCGGCCGCGCTGGCGCCGGCGCCGCCGATGATGAGGTTGCCCTGCGCCAGCGCGTAGATCTGGCCATCGACGCCCTTGAGCGCCGTGGCGATCAGCGTGCCACCGCGCAGCGACTTGGCATTGCCCAGCGACGACACGTTCACGTCAATCGCCTGTCCGGGCTGGGCAAAGGGCGGCAGCACGGCGGTGACGAGCACCGAAGCCACGTTGCGCAATTGCATGCTGGTGCCGGGCGGCACGGTGGTGCCCAGCTGCTGCAGCATGGCGTTGAGGCTTTGGGTGGTGAAGGGCGTCTGGGTGGTCTGGTCACCCGTGCCGTCGAGCCCGACGACCAGGCCGTAGCCCACCAGCTGGTTGGGGCGCACGCCCTGGATGGTCGCGACTTCCTTTAGGCGAACCGCGTTGGCCGGGGCTGGCCACCACAGGGCCGCGCTGGCCAGGAAGGCGGCCAGGGCGATGAGCCATTTGAGGAGCTTGTCGGTGGTGTCCATGGGGCAAACAGTCCGGGTGTTTGCCTCATTCTGAAGCGGCTCAGAACGGCAAAACGTTCAAAAAGACCCGCCCCAGCCAGCCTATTTCCTGGGCTTCGGCGGCCGCGCCGCGCCCTCGGTGTTCGAGGCGGACATTTGCCACGGCGGTGGAGGCCACGGTGTTGCCGACCTGGATGGTGCTGGGGTCGACCTGACCCGAGAAGCGCAGCACGTCGACGTTCTCGTTCACGCCGAGCTGTTTTTCGCCCGAGATGATGAGGTGGCCGTTGGGCAGCACCTCGATCACGGTGGCGGTGATGCTGCCCGAGATGTCGTTGCTGTTCTCGGTGTCGGACTTGCCGGCGAAGTCGGTGCTGCTGGAGCCGCCCGCGCCGAGCCGGCCCAGCAGCTTGGGCGAGTTCAACAGCGGCACGCCGGTGACGGCGGCCGAGGCCTTGCCGCTCTTGTCGATGGTGCTGGTGGACTTCTGCACGGCCGACACCTTCTCGGCGATGACGATGGTCAGCGTATCGCCCACGTTGCGGGCGCGGTGGTCTTCAAACAAGGGCCGGTAGTTGGTGTTGACGAAGATCGACCCCGTGGCCACTTGCGGCGCGACCATCGGCTGCGGGCGCACGGCCGTGGGCTGCACCACGTCCACATGCGGGGCCATGGTCTGGCAGCCGCCGAGCAGCGAGCAGGCGGCGATGAGGAGCAGGCGGCGGTCAAGCATGAGCGGTCTCGGTCAATCAACTCGGCTCATCAGATCTGCGACAGGCGTTGCAGCATCTGGTCGGATGTCTGGATGGCCTTCGAGTTGAGCTCGTAGGCACGCTGGGTCTGGATCATCGACACCAGCTCCTCGACCACGTTGACGTTCGAGGTTTCCACATAACCTTGCGAGAGGCTGCCGTGGCCGTTGCTGCTGGGCGCCGCCGTGCTCGGCGTGCCCGACGCGGCGGTCTCGGCGAAGATGTTCTGGCCCTTGGGGTCGAGACCGGCGGGGTTGATGAAGCTGGCCGTCTGGATCTGCCCCAGCGTTTGCGCGGCGGCTTGGCCGGGCAGGGTGGCGCTGACGGTGCCGTCGGCGGCGATCGTGACCGATTGCGCGTTGCCGGGCACCACGATGCCGGGTTGCACCGTGTAGCCGTTGTTCGTGACGATCTGGCCTTGCGCGTCGAGCTTGAACGATCCGTCGCGCGTGTAGCCGGTGGTGCCGTCGGGCATGGTGATCTGGAAGAAGCCCTGACCTTGAATTGCCACGTCGAGCGTGTTGCTCGTCTGTTGCAGGCTGCCCTGGCTGAATTCGCGGGCGGTGGCCACGGGGCGCACGCCCAGGCCGGCTTGCAGGCCGGTGGGCAGTTGCGTCTGCTCGGAGCTGTTGGCGCCCGACTGGCGCAGGTTCTGGTACATCAGGTCTTCGAAGACCGCGTGCGAACGCTTGTAGCCGTTGGTGGCGCTGTTGGCCAGGTTGTTCGAGATGTGATCGAGCTGAGTCTGCTGGGCTTCCATGCCCGACTTCGAGATCCACAGTGAACGCATCATGGTCGTACTCCTTAGTGCTCGGTCAGGGCGCTGCGTCAGCCGTTGGCCGACAGCAGTTGTTGCGCGCTCTGCTCGTTTTTCTCGGCGGTTTGCAGCATCTTCATCTGCGCCTCGAACTGGCGGGCGGCCGAGATCATCGCCACCATCGTGCCCACGGCACTCACGTTCGAGCCTTCCAGCGCGCCGTCCTGCACGCGGGCATTGGGGTCGGCGGACAGATCGGCGCCATCGGCCGCGCGAAACAACCCGTCCTCGCCGCGCTGCAGCTTGGTCTCCGGGGTCACCAGCTTGAGCTTGCCAACCGGGGTGCTCAGACCATTGGCCTGCTTGGCGCTGATCGTGCCGTCCGGTGCGATGCTGGGCGTGGTGTTGGGGGGCATGACGATGGGGCCGCCGTCACCGAGCACGGGCAAGCCCGAGTGCGTCTTGAGGTTGCCTTCGGCGTCGATGGCCAGCGAGCCTTGGCGGGTGTAGGCCTCGGTGCCGTCCAGCCCTTGCACGGCCAGCCAGGCGTTGCCCTGCATGGCCACGTCGAGCGGCGAGCCGGTCACGGTGATCGGGCCGGCCGCGTCGTCGTAGCCCACGCTGGTTTCGAGCGAGTACACGCGGGTGCTGGCGCCGTCGCCGCGCACCGGCACGGCGCGGTAGGCCTGCAGCTCGGCGCGAAAGCCGTTGGTCGTGACGTTGGCCAGGTTGTTCGACAGCACGTCCTGCCGTTCCATATTGGCCTTGGCTCCGGTCATCGACAGGTAGATCATGCGATCCATGGCAACCTCTCTGGCTCAGTCGCGATCAACGCATGTTGACCAGGGTTTGCAGCACGCTGTCCTGCGTCTTGATGGTCTGCGCGTTGGCCTGGTAGGCACGCTGCGCCACGATCATGTTGACGAGCTCGCCTGTCAGGTCCACGTTCGAGGCCTCAAGGGCGCCCGATTGCAGCAGCCCGAAGTTGCCCACGCCCGGCGTGCTGACGATGGGGTCGCCCGACGCGTAGGTCTGCGCCCATTCGTTGCCGCCCAGCGGTTGCAGACCCTGGTTGTTGTGGAAGGTGGCCAGCTCGATCTGCCCGGCAGGCTTCGATTGCCCGTTCGAGTAGCGGGCCATGATGATCCCGCTCGAATCCACCTGGATCGACGACAGTTGCCCGGCTGCGTAACCGGTCTGCGTGAGGTTGGTCACCGCGAAGGGGGCGCCGTATTCAGTCGTTTTGGTGAGGTCGAGTTGGATGTTGTTGATCGGCTCGCTCAGGCCGCCCTGGGTCAGCGTGACCGCGGGCACGTTGAAGCTCACCGGCGCGGTCGGGGTGGTCGGCACCCCGCCGGACGACGGGAAGGTGATCGAGGTGATCGGCAGCGGGTTGTTCGAGGCGTCCACCGATACCGATGTGCCGTTGGCGGTGGCGTAGACGTCCCACTGGTCGGTGGCCGTCTTGCGGAAGTAATACGTCAGCGCGACGTCCTGGCCTTTCGTGTCGTAGACGGTTTGCGGCGTGGCCTTGTAGTAGGTGGTGCCATCGGTGAAGTTGATCGCGGTGGCGGTTGGCGTGGCGGAGACGCGCGAGTCCAGCGTGGCTTCGATGTTGGCGGCGTCGGTTGCGCGCGGACTGATGCCCCCCGTCGGCAGCTGAATCGGCGTGGCCTTGCCCGGGATGATCGTGCCCGATGAGTCTGCCGGGTAGCCCAGCAGCTTGTGCGCCTGGTCGTTCACCAGATAGCCGTCGCGATCCTGCTTGAACTGGCCGTTGCGGGTGTACATGTTGGGGCCCGCGCCGTTGCTCACCTGAAAGAAGCCGCTGCCGTTGATGGCCAGGTCGAGCGGGTTGTCGGTGGTGGTGATGTTGCCCTGCGTGAACTGCTGCGCGATCGCGGCGACCTGCACGCCAATGCCCACGCTGTTGCTGCCGGCCCCGTTCATCGAGTTGGCGTACATGTCGGCGAACTCGGCGCGCGACGACTTGGCGCCATAGGTGTTGGCGTTGGCGACGTTGTTGCCGATGACTTCGAGGTCGCGGCTCGAAGCGTTCAGACCGGACAAACCTTGTTGGAAGCTCATGATGTATTTCCTTTCGCGGGTACTACGGGGCGGTCAGGGCAGGAGTGCCGATCAGGACGAAATGGCGCGAACCTTGTTGTAGGCCATCGCGCCGCTGTTGTGCAGTTGCAGGGTCAGGGTGTTGTCGGAGCCGGTCGATACGGCATCGACCTGGTCTTTCGTGTAGCTGGTGGCGCTGAGCTTGGTGCTGCCGTGCTTGGCCGTGACGCTGAAGGTCACGCCGGTCGTGCTCACGCCGCTGTCGGGCTTCCAGCTGAAGCCGTGCAGGCCGCTGTCTTGAGCGCCCAGATCCATGGTGTCGATCACCGATCCGCCGGAGTCGAGCACGTTCACCTGCACGCTGGTGGCGGCCGAAGTCAACTCGAACGCGGCCTGCGCCGAGCCCGAGCTGTCCACCTTGAGGCTGTTGCCGGTGGTCAGCACGCTGTGCCCAACCAGTGACGCACCTTGCAGGATCTGCGACTGCAGCATGTTGGTCGACATGCTGCTCAGCGAGGTGTTGAGCTTTTCGATGCCGTTCACCGTGTTGATCTGCGCCATCTGGCTCGTCACCTGGGCGTTGTCCATCGGGTTGAGCGGATCCTGGTTCTTCATTTGAGCCACCAGCAGCTTCAGGAAGCGGTCGGCGCTGTCGGCCGAGGTGGTGCCCGAGGTGGATGACGAACTGCCGCTGGTGGTGCCGGATTTGGATGACGATGAGGATGAGGTGACGGTGGTCATGGTCAGGCCTTTACGAATGCTGGGTGGACTTCAATACCAGGCGGGGTCAGCCCTGGCCCATCTGCAAGGTCTTCATGAGCAGCGTCTTGGCGGTGTTCATGACTTCGATGTTGTTCTGGTACGAGCGCGAGGCCGAGATCATGTTGACCATCTCCTCGACCGAGTTGACATTGCTGTAGGTGACGTAGCCGTCGGCGTCGGCCTGCGGGCTGTTGGGTTCGAGCACGCGGCGGCCGGGGCTCTGGGATTCGGTGATCTGCGCCACTTTCACGCCCGCGGCGCCGAGGTTGCCCATCAGCTGCGTCTGGAAGGTGACTTGCCGCGCCTTGTAGGCCGAGCCGTCGGGGCCGGCCACGGTGTCGGCGTTGGCCAGGTTCGACGCGACCACGTTGAGCCGCTGCGACTGCGCGCTGACCGCGCTGCCCGAGATGTTGAAGATGTTGAACATCGACATGGCGTGCTCCTTTGGCTACTGCTTGAGCGGTGAGGTCGGGTTCATTGGCCGGTGATCGCCGTGAGCAGCGTGCGGACCTGGCTGTTGATGAAGCGCAGCGACGCTTCGTACTGCACGGTGTTGTCGGCGAAGCTGGCGCGCTCGCGATCCATGTCCACGCTGTTGCTGTCCAGATTGGTCTGGGCGGGGTTGGCATAGAGCATTTGCGGGTCGGGCGTCGATCCGGCGGGCTGGCCATTCGTGCCCAAGTGCCCTTGCGCGGTGGCGCTCAGCGTGACCACGGTGCTGCTGCCGGCGGCCGCGCCGCTGGCACGCAGGGCGTTGCCCACGCTGAAATCGCGGGCCTGGTAGCCCGGCGTGTCGGCGTTGGCGATGTTGCTGGCGATCAGGCGTTGGCGCTCGGCCCGCAGGTTGAGTGCTTGCGCTTGAAAGTCCAGTGAGTTCGTCAGTCGGTCCAGCATGTCTAACCCCCGTTGCGTGGCCTGGTGGGGCGCACTTTGAGTGGGACGGCGTTCATTCTTTGCCGCTGACCAGCCAAACATGAGCCGGATAAGCGTGGCTTTCGGGCGGCAATTCCTTGTCTACTACTGCCGCTTCGAGGCCTAGAGTTCATGTGTCATGAAAGGCTTCCACCACTCCATCTCGCTGCCGGCCGCCGCATTGCGTGCCGTGCTTCACGTTTTGTGCGTGGGGGGGCTGCTGATCGGGGGGGGCGTCTCGACCTTCGCGGCGTCGAAAAGCGAAGCCAAGGCCCTGGCCTCGGCTGATGCCACGCCGCCCGTGGCCCTGGTGCGGATCGACTCGCGTGGCGCCGGACTGAATGTGATCCCGATGGCCCCCGAGCAAATCGAAGCCCAGGTGCTCGATCTCACCCGGCAGGTGGCCCAGCGCGTGGGGCGCGGCGGTGGCAACGGCTCCATCGGCGGCACCGGCGCGACGGTGAGCCGGATCGAGGTCAGCCTGGGGGCTGTCGATACCCGGCTGCGGCTGGCGCCTTGCGACAACGTTCAGGCTTACGTGCCGAGCGGCACGAATCTGTGGGGCCGCTCGCGCGTCGGGCTGCGCTGCGAACAAGGCCCCGTGCGTTGGAACGTCTACGTGCCGGTGACCGTGCGGGCATTCGGGCACGGCGTGGTGCCGGCGATCAACCTGACGCCCGGCTCGCGCATCGAGGCGGCAGATCTGCGCGTGGCCGAGGTGGATTTGGCCGCAGACGGCTCGCCGGCCGTGCTGAGCCCGGACGAAGCCGTCGGGCGCCTGGTGGCGCGCAGCGTGCAGGCCGGGCAGAGCCTGCGTCAGCAACATCTCAAGGCCAAGCGCTACTTCGCGGTGGGCGACCCCGTGCGCCTGATCGTCAAGGGGCCTGGTTTTTCGGTCAACGGCGAGGGCGAGGCGCTCACGCCGGGCGACGAGGGGCAATGTGCCCGGATCCGCACCGAGGCTGGCCGCGTGGTGTGCGGTCGTCCGGTGGGTGAACGTGTTGCGGAATTGTTGTTATGACGGCAATCGAGCCTGTCAGATCGAACCAGGCTCGGCCGTCAGGGGTGACTGAGGGTGGAAAAGTCTCTAAAGTTTGCCGGTACCGCGCCGATACAGCGGTTGTGACAGCTCGGTTTCTGCCGGGCTGAAGGAGAAAGTCATGAAAGTCGGCAACCCGTTAGACAAATCTGTAGGCGGCGTCTCGTCCACCAAGGGCGTGGGCGAAGGCTCGGGCTCGACAGCTCGCACCGCAGGCAAGGCGTCTTCGAGCTCCACCGCAGCCAGCGACAGCACCACCGTCAACATTTCGTCGGCTGCCAGCAACCTGCTGTCGTCGGTCACGGCCGCCACGGCCGAGTTCGATGGCGCCAAGGTCGAGCAGGTCAAGCAGGCCATCGACGATGGTTCGTACGAAGTCAATCATGGCGTGATCGCGGACAAGCTGATCGCCAACGCCCAGGAAGTTCTGAGCAAGAAGTCACGCTGATCCTGATCGGCGCGACGCGTTCTTTTCGCGCAGCGCGTGGAGTTCGCTCCGCGCGCTGTTGATAACAAGCAGACAAGCACCAGCCAGCGAGCCGATATGTTGTACAACGCTCCGGGCCCAAAGAGCTCTTCGACCCCGTCTGGCATGGTCCCGCTTGAGGCCGTGCCTGCTGTTGCCGCGGGCGACGATCTGGAACCCATGCTGGCGCGCGTCGAGACGCATCTCGAACTGCTCGGCGAGGCCTTGGTTCAACGCGACGCCGAGGCCATTGAGGCTCACGCGTCCGAGCTGCACCGGGCACTGGTGACGGCGCTCGACGGGTTCGCCCAGGCGGCGCGTCAGGGCCACGTGCCCAACCCGCTGCGCACCCGTCTGGCCAAGGCCGGCGGGCAGGTCGCCATTCAGCGCGAATGTCTGGCGCGGGCCACGGCAGCGCTTGATCGCGCCATCGACGCCATGATGCCCCGCGATACCAGCGGCGTGTACAGCGCCAGCGGCACCGCCGGGCGCCTGCCCAGCAGCGGCGGCAGCATCCAAGCCTGAAGGCGGGCTGTGGCGGTCAGATGACCGCTTCCACCACCATCTGGACGCGGCTGCGTCCTTGGAACTCATCCACCGACAGCCGATAGGCCATGCGGCCCCGTTCGGGTATCGGCTCCGAGCGCCCGAACCAGATCGCATCGCGCAAGGCGCCGGCGTGGCGCACCTGCAGCTTGAGGTGGCGCTCGCCCACCAGCCGTTGCGACACGATCTCGACCTCGTCGCTGAACATCGGGGCCTCGAACGCGGCGCCCCAGACTTCGCGGTCCAGCGTGCGAACCAGCTCGGGCTCGAACCATTGCGCTTCCAGCGGGCCGTCGGTCAGCACTTGTCGCGCCAGGTGCTCGGGCTGCAGCCACTCTTGCGCCACGGCTTGAAACGCCTGGTCGAAGGTATCGAAGTCTTCTTCCGCCAGCGTGCAGCCCGCCGCCATGGCGTGGCCGCCGAATTTCTTGAGCACGCCGGGGTGGCGCTTGCTCACCAGGTCGAGGGCATCGCGCAGGTGAAACCCGGCGATCGAGCGGCCCGAGCCTTTGATCAGGCCGTCTTGCCCCATGGCGAAGACGAAGGTGGGGCGGTGCAGGCGGTCTTTCAGGCGCGAGGCCACGATGCCCACCACGCCTTCGTGAAACTCGGGGTCGTAGAGCGCCACGGCGGGCGGCGGTTCATCAGGGTTCTCGGTCTGGGCCAGCAGGGTTTCGAGCAGATGCTCGGCCTGTTCCTTCATGCCGGCTTCCACCTCGCGGCGCTCGCGGTTGATGCCGTCCAGCGTCTGGGCCAGCTCGCCGGCCCGGGCGGGGTCGTCGGTGAGCAGGCATTCAATGCCCAGGGTCATGTCGGCCAGGCGCCCGGCGGCGTTGATGCGGGGGCCCAGCGCGAAGCCGAAGTCGAAGGTGCTGGCGCGGGCCGGGTCGCGCCCTGCGGCTTGAAACAAGGCGGCCACACCCGCGTGCATCTTGCCTTGGCGGATGCGCTTGAGCCCTTGGGCCACGAGGCGGCGGTTGTTGGCGTCGAGCCTCACGACGTCGGCCACGGTGCCCAGCGCCACGAGGTCGAGCAGGGCGTCGAGGCGCGGTTGCTGGTCGGCCGCGAAGGCGCCGCGTTCGCGCAGCTCGGCGCGCAGAGCCAGCAGAACGTAGAACATCACCCCCACGCCTGCCAGCGACTTGCTCTCGAACGCGCACCCCGGCTGATTGGGGTTCACGATCACGTCGGCATCGGGCAGCGTCACCTGGCTGTGCTCGTCCAGCGCCGGCAGGTGGTGGTCGGTGACCAGCACCTTGAGACCCCGCTCGCGCGCGTGGGCCACGCCCGCGAGGCTGGCGATGCCGTTGTCCACGGTGATCAGCACATCAGGCCGCTGCTCGATGGCCAGATCCACGATGGCCGGCGTGAGACCGTAGCCGTGCACGGCGCGGTCAGGCACGACGTAGCTCGTGTTGGCGGGCAGGGCGCCGAGCAAACGCAGCCCATGCAAGGCGACCGCGCAGGCCGTGGCACCGTCGCAGTCGTAGTCGGCGACCACGCACAGGCGCTGTCGGTTGCCAATGGCGTCGGCCAGCAGCTTGGCCGCGTCGGTGACGCCTTGCAGGCTGGCGGGCGGCAGCAGCCGGGCGAGCGAGTCGTCGAGATCGTCGGGTGAGCGGATACCGCGTGCCGCGAAGAGGCGCGCCAGCAGCGGGTGCACGCCGGATTGTTCGAGCGCCCAGGCGGTGCGCGGCGGCACGGTGCGGGTGGTGATTTGCATGGTGGTCAGAGTGCAGAGAGGGCGGCGGCGACGTCGGGCTGGCGCCAGCCTCGGGTCAGCCGGGCCCACAGGCTGCGTGGGGTGTTGTGCCACGCCTGGGCATGGCGCTCGCCGCACAGCGTCAGCGAGACGGCTTGACCGCCGCGAGCCGCGTCGAGCATCTGGCGCAGCGGGCCGGCGTCCAGTGCCTGCCAGGCGGCAGCCCAGGCCGACCAGTCTTCGTCGAAAAGCGGGCCGCGCAGGCTCAGCGCCATCTCGGGGGCGTCGCCCGCCGGCGCCTGATACGGCCCGCAGCCGCTCAGCCAGATGCTGTTGACAGGCAACTGCCGCGCGGCCTCGCGTGCCTCGTTGATCGGGTGGGTGTACCAGAGCATCTGCACTTCGCTTTGCAGACGGCGGATCAGGCGGGCCTGGGGGTGGTCGGGCATCCACAAGTCGGGGTTGCGGCCCACCACGCGGTCGAGCGACGCAGTGGGCAGGTTCTGCAAGGACTCGTGGGCGGCGTACCAGCGGGTCGGGCCGCGCCACTCCAGCGCCCAGCCGTCTTCCTCGAACAGGCCGCGGACGGCGTCGAACAAGGCTTTGGACTCGTCTTCGGTCAGGGCCAGGGCTTCGGGTGCCAGCACAGTCAAGTGCTCGGCGCCCATGTGCCAATGCAGTGGGGTCAATTCGGCCCAGGCCAGGTCGAGGGTATCGACGCCGTCTTGCCGGGCGCGCCAGGCCGCCCAGGGCAGGGCGCCGTCTGCCCCGCTCCAGCCCAGGTGTCGGGCCAGCACACGCTCGTGCGGCGGCGACAGCTGGTATTCGTCGCCCTCGTCGCGAAGGCCGGGCGTCAGGATCTGCAGCAGCGCGCGCAGATGGGGCAATTGCTGCGCCAGCTGGCGCTCGATCAGCGTGTGCTGGCAGCCCGGGGCGGGCGTGGAGGCGAAAGGGATGATGAGATGCACGGGGCGAATTATCGGCCGTGCGTCGGCCTCGGGTAGCATCCCCGCTGCCCGACAATCACCCCGCCATGAACATCCCCTACGAACTCCGCGTCGGCTGGCGCTACACCCGCGCTGGTCGCTCGCAACGCCGCAACGGCTTCATCTCGTTCATCTCGGGCGTGTCGATGCTGGGCATTGCGCTGGGGGTGGCTGCGCTGATCATCGTGCTGTCCGTGATGAACGGGTTTCAGAAAGAGGTGCGCGATCGCATGCTCTCGGTGGTGTCGCACATCGAGGTGGTCAACCAGGACGGCAGCGCGCTGCCCAATTGGCAGGCGGTGGCGCAGGCCGCCAGGCGCAATCCGGCGGTGCAGGGCGCCGCGCCGTTCGTGGCGTCGCAGGTGCTGATCGCCCGGGGCGACGACATGCGGGGCGCGCTGATCCGCGGCATCCTGCCGAGCGAGGAGTCGTCCGTCACGCCGCTGGCCGCGCAACTCAAAGACGGCGTCCTCAAGGAGCTGCAGTCGGGCAGCTGGGGCATCGTGCTGGGGGCGCAGTTGGCGAATCAGCTCGGGGTGCGCGAGGGCGACGCGGTCACCATCGTCACGCCGAACGGGCAGGTGACCCCCGCCGGGTTGGTGCCGCGCATGAAACGCATGACGGTGGTCGGCACCTTCTCGGCCGGGCACTACGAATACGACAGCGGCATGGCGCTGATCCACATCGAAGATGCGCAGCGTCTGTTTCGTGTGGACGGCCCGACGGGCGTGCAGTTGCGGCTGGCTGATGCGCAGCAGGCTCGCGAGGTGGGCGACGAGCTCGAAGCATCGCTCACCCGCGAGGTCACGCCTCAACTGCGCGTGCGCGACTGGACGCGCACCAATCTCGCCTGGTTCTCGGCGGTGCAGATCGAGAAGCGCATGATGTTCATCATCCTCACCCTGATCGTGGCCGTGGCGGCATTCAACCTGGTCTCAACCTTGGTCATGACCGTGACCGACAAGCGCGCCGATATCGCCATCTTGCGCACGCTGGGCGCCAGCCCGGGCTCGGTGATGGGCATCTTCATGGTGCAAGGGGCGCTGTCGGGCGTGGTGGGTACCTTGGGCGGCTTGGCGCTTGGCTTGCTGGTGGCCTGCAATGTGGACGTGATCGTGCCGGCCATCGAGCACTTGCTGCACACCACGTTCTTGCCGCCCAGCGTCTACCTCATCAGCCGGATGCCCAGCGACCCGCAGGCCACCGACATCGTCCCCATCGTGTTGATCTCGCTGGCGCTGGCCTTTGTCGCCACGCTCTATCCCAGCTGGCGCGCCAGCCGCGTGCAACCCGCCGAGGCGCTTCGATACGAGTGATTCATGAAGGCGTGCTGCTACATCGGAGCGGCAACTGCAAACGCTCGTTGGCACGCCTACCGAGATCTGGTGGATACCGAGGCAGGAAGATGATTTTTGGTCTGACCGAAGAGCAACTGGCTCAATGGGGCGTCACGTTCGGCGTGGGCGCCTTCATTCTCTACATGCTCTTCGTTGTTTTTCAGCTGGCCCGCGAGTCGAAAGCGGGGCGCTTTGGCACCTTCGTGCTGTTTCTGGTGCTGGCGTTCGGCATGCTGGGCTTTGTGGCCAAGAGCATCATCGCCTGGCTGCTCAATATCTGAGCTGCAAGAGAGGCGCGCCGGTGCGCCTCTCTCGGTATCAGCGCTTGCGCAGGATCACGCTGCCGATCGAATAGCCGGCGCCAAACGAGCAGATCATGCCCAGATCGCCCGTGGACAGGTCGGCGCGGTGTGCATGGAAGGCAATGATCGAGCCCGCCGACGATGTGTTGGCGAACTCGTCGAGGATCAGCGGCGCCACATCGCTGGCGGGGTCGGCGCCGATCAGCTTGCGGATCACGAACTGGTTCATGGCCTGGTTGGCCTGATGCAGCCAGTAGCGGCGCACCTGAGTGGGCTCGATCTTGAGCGTGCTCAGGTGATTTTCGATGTGCGCTGCGGCCATCGGCACCACCTCCTTGAACACCTTGCGGCCTTCTTGCCGGAAGGTTTTGTCGCGGGCGTCAGCCGGGGTGTCTTCGCAGCGGTTGAGAAATCCGAAGTTGTTGCGGATGTTGTTCGAGAACTGCGTGGCAAGCTTGGTGCCCAGCACGTCCCACTGTTCGGCCGCGGTGGCGGTGTCGGCGCGCTCGACGATGATGGCGGTGCAGGCATCGCCGAAGATGAAATGGCAATCGCGGTCGCGCCACTCTTGGTGGCCCGAGGTGATTTCGGGGTTGACCACCAGCACGCAGCGGGCCGATCCGGCTCGCACGGCGTTGACGGCCTGCTCCAGCGCGAAGGTGGCCGTCGAGCACGCCACGTTCATGTCGAAGCCATAGCCGCCCGCGCCCAGTGCTTGCTGAATCTCGACGGCAATGGCCGGGTAGGCGCGCTGCATGTTGGAGGCGCCGCACAGCACGGCATCCACATCTTTGCCTTCTTTGCCGGCTTGCGCCAATGCTGCGCGGGCCGCAGCCACGCCGATCTCGGCCATGAGCGAGAGCTCGTCGTCGCGGCGCGGCGCCAGGCGCGGCACCATGCGTTCGGGGTCGAGCACGCCTGATTTGTCCATCACGTAGCGGCGTTGGATGCCCGAGGCTTTTTCGATGAACTCGACGCTCGATGGCTGCAGGGCTTCACGCGTGCCGGCAGCGATTTCATCGGCATGCCGGGCGTTGTAGAGCTCGACATACCGGTTGAACGACTCGACCAATTCGGCGTTCGTGATGATCTGCGAGGGGTGGTACAGACCCGTACCGCTGATAACGACTGATGTCATGTGAATTCCTGCCAATGCGCCGCCGTAGCGATCAGGGGGCGCCGTCAAGTGGGATGGCGGATTATGCCGCCGGGCGCGACTTCAGCTCGAAGCGGGCCGGGTCCATGGCGTGCAGCAGATCGGATTCGACTGGTGCCGGGCAGCCGCTGACCCAACAGGCGAGCACGCGGCCCGCCAGCGCCGACCACGTAACGCCCCGCGAGCCCATGCCCGTGAGCAGATACAGCCCGCTGGTGTCGTCTTGCAAGCGCGGATAGTGGCGAGGGTGATCGGCGCGGCGCGGGGTGTTTTCGGGGGTGAGTCGGGCGGCAACCGGGCCGATGATGGGCAGGCGGTCTCCGGTGACGGGGCGCCAGGCCACGCGGCCGGCAAAGGCGTCGGGCGTGAGTCGCGCGAGCGTGTCGGGGTCGAACACGCCGATTTGGGCGGCATCTTCGGCGATGCTCAGATGCTCTTGAGGGCGCACCGTGGGGTCGGGGTCGTTGTGCTGCGAGGTGGCTCCCAGCACGATCCGCCCATCGTTTGTGTGGATGGCGTAGGCAGCGCCAGTAACGGGCAGCCGGGGCACCCGGGCGCGTGCATCGGTGTCGGGTAGCCAGCACAACTGGCCGCGCACCGGGTTGAGCTGGATGGGGGCGTGCTCGAGAGGCGGCCACCCCGATGGCGCAAGCAGCTCGCGTGCCGAGTGGCCGTTGGCGATCACCACCACCGGCGCTTGTGCCAGCCGTTGGCCTTGCGCGTTCCAGGCGATCCACAGGCCGTTTTCGTGGCTCAGGTGGTGCACATCGTGGTGGCCCATGAAGTGCGCGCCCGAGGTGTCGAGCATCGTGCGTGCCAGTGCGTCTGGCTGCGTCCAACCCCCTTCGGCAAAGAGCCAGCCACCGCTGGGCACCGGCAGGCCGCTGCGCTCGCGGGCCTGTGCCTGATCCAGCCAGTGCACATAAGACGCAGGCAGGCCGGTTTTTTGCAGCAGCGCGTGGGCTTCTTCATTGCTCAGGCGCTCTTCGAGTCGCAACAGCCCGGCGCATGAGCCTTGGACGCGGCCTTGGGCGATCCAGGGCCTGAGCACTTGCACGAGCGTGAGCGCCGCCGCCCGATACAGCCGCGCGTGGATGCCGTCGTCGGCGTTGAGGATGCCGTGAAACAGCCCCGCCGGATTGCCCGAGGTTTGCGTGGCGGGCTCGCCGTGGCGGTCGAGCACGGTGGCGCGCCAGCCTTGTTCGGCCAGCGCCCAGGCTGCCGAGCAACCGGCCAGACCGGCGCCAATGATCAGCGCGTGCCGCTGCTCGGGCCCCAGACGCGGGGTGCGCGGCGCACCGGCCGGACGCGGGGCGCGGTGGCGCGGCGCGTGGTGCGCGGTGAGCATCTCGCGTTTGTCGGCAAAGCCTTCAGTGCGCTGCACCTCGAAGTGCGCGGCCTGCAGGCCATCACGCACGCCGCGCGCCACGCTCCAGGTGGCGGCGGTGGCGCCCGGCGCGGCCAGCCGGGGCAGCCGTTGCATCACGTGTTCGCTCCACATCTCGGGGTTCTTGGCCGGAGCAAAACCGTCGAGATAGAAGGCATCGACCTCGGCATCGAGCGCGCCCAGCACATCGGCCGCATCGCCCAGGCACAGCAACAGCTGCACGCGGCTGTCCTCGAAGCTCAGGGTGTGCACATTGGGCGTGAGCGCGGGCCAGCGCTCGACCAGCTCGCGCGCCAGCGCAGCCGTTTCCGGGCCGGCGGAGTCCGCCTGCGTGGCGTGCACGCGCGCGAGATCGTCGCGCGTGAGCGGGTGCTTTTCGATCGAAACAAAAATGAGCCGCTCGCAGCGTTGGGCGTCGGCGCGCCAGGCCGCCCAGGTCGCCAAAAAGTTGTTGCCCAGCCCGAAGCCGGTTTCGAGGATCACGAAGCGATCACGTCCCTGCCAACGCGCGGGCAAGCCGTTGCCGTGCAAGAAGACGTGCCGCGCCTGCTCGTGGGCGCCGGCGCTGGCGTGGTAGACGTCGTTGAACAACGGCGAGTAAGGCGCGCCGTCGGTGGCGTCATGAGGGCTGACACCGGCAGGAGCCGGCTCCAGCGTGGCGGGTACGATGGGTGAGGTCTTCATGGGGCGCGAATGTAAGCCGGATTTCGCGCCCGGTGGCTGGTGTTACAAGGCGACTTGCTGCCGCCGAATGCGCGCTTGGCGTGACAGCTGGTCTTCGCGAGCCAGGTGCGACTCGCGTTCGGATGCTCGCGGCGTCTGGGCGTAGCGCAATTCAGCGCTGCCGTCGCTCAACCGGGTCAGCGTGATGTCCACATCCGTTCCGGCATGCCAGATCATGCTGCTGCCGGCCACCAGCTCCTTCGAGCTGCTGCGCGAGGGGGCGCCATATTTCTGGCGCAAGGCTTGAACTACGAGTGGCAACTGATCGCTCGCCGCGATTGGATCGAAGCGGTACGTGAACTGCGCCAACCGCAGCATTTCATCGTCCGGACTGCGGTCGTACAGCAGCTCAGCCTGGCTGCTGGACGGCAGCACCTCTCCCGGGCGCCAGATGTCGGCCCAGCTTTGCGCGTCGGCATTGCGTTGCGACATGCCTCGAGCGATCAAGACCTGCGAAATCTCCGGGCGGAACATGCAGAAGACAGGCGCGTTCAACAGCGTGAAGGTCTGCTTGTTCTTGCGGCATTGCTCGCTGTCTGCGATGCGATTCAGCAGCATGCCGGCTTGAGCCACCCCACTGCGTTGGGCATCTTCGAGCATCTTGCGCACGAAAGACAGATCGAACGGGCGAGTGGAATAGCCCCCCAGCATCTGGATGGCTGTCATGAATTTGCCTCGAGCGTCGCCCAACTCGGCGGCGCGCTCGGCGTGTGTCACCGACGCTGTCACGTCGCGGTAGGCGCGAGTTGAATAAATCGCGGCCAGCGCGGCGTGCGCCTTGCCGCCCAGCCGCTCGTCGTTGGCATAGCGTTGGCATGCCTCGATGGCTTCGGCATAACGTTCCGAGCGCAAGGGGCTGACGCACTCGCTCTTGAATCCTTCATCGCTGAGTGGCGCGGCGGGCTTGATTGCTTCCGCGCTGATCGAATCCGTGCCGGTCGTGCCGCTGGACACCGACATCAGTTGCGATGGGGAGGCTCCGCCGAGGAGGCTGGTGGCGCCGGCTGCCGGAGAGGGGCGCCGTTCGATTGCGCCATCGGAGCGCGACGCGGCGACTCCCCATCCCGCCAGCGCCACGGCCGTGACGGCAAACCCGAACAACGAGAGGCGCTTGCTGCGCGTCAGCTTTGAAAACACAACCACACTCCTGACGATCCCTCGCCTCGCTGTCGTGGGGCGACGCGAGGCGAGGCAATGAATCATGGGCGGCAGTGTGTGTGGCAGGCGCGACGAGGGCATGTCGCGCTTGGTGCGTTCGGACTAACTGATGAGCCGTTCGCGCTTGGGCCATGTGCCTGTCGATCCATGGCAGGCGGCCAGTAGCGGGTAAGCGGCAGGCACGTCACTGAGCGACCCACCCTCCATCAACGTTCCAGGCAACCCCGCGCACCTGGTTCGCCGCAGGGGTGCACAAGAAGACCGCCAGGTCGCCCAATTGTTCCGGCGTCACGAACTGCAGCGACGGCTGCTTTTCGCTCAGCAATTCCTTGCCGGCCTGGTCGATGCTGACGCCTTCCCTGGCGGCGCGATCGTCGATCTGCTTCTGCACCAGCGGGGTGAGCACCCAGCCCGGGCAGATGGCATTGACGGTGATGCCGGTGGTGGCGGTTTCAAGCGCGACCGCCTTGGTCAGGCCGACGATGCCATGCTTGGCCGCGACGTAGGCCGACTTGCCGGCCGAGGCCACCAGACCGTGAGCCGAGGCGATGTTGATGACGCGGCCCCAGTTCTTGGCGCGCATGCCGGGAATGGCCAGCCGCGTGGTGTGGAAGGCCGAGCTCAGGTTGATGGCGATGATGGCGTCCCATTTTTCAATCGGGAAGCTTTCGACGGGCGACACGAACTGGATGCCGGCGTTGTTGATCAGTATGTCCACGCCCCCGAACTCGCGGTCGGCATAAGCGAACATGTCGGCGATGTCGGCGGGCTTGCTCATGTCCGCGCCGTGGTAGCCAACCTGGATGCCGTGGGCCGCGCCGGCTTGGGTCATGGCCGCCTTGGCGGGTTCGGCGTCGCCAAAGCCATTGAGGATGATGTTCGCCCCTTGCGCCGCCAACTGCTGCGCCACGCCCTGGCCGATGCCGCTGGTGGAGCCGGTGACCAATGCTGTTTTGCCTTTGAGCATGCCTGTTTCTCCTGGAAGACGATTTCAAGGTTTAGGATGGTTGATGCTTCACGTTAACTCAGAAAAAGGCCCGATGCCATGACTGCTCACGCAACCGAACCGCGCCTGGAATTCGTTCAGTGCCTCGATGCCCTGGACCTGCACAAGATGGCCTATTGGGAGTGGGGCGAACGCGACAACCCGCACGTGCTGGTCTGCGTGCACGGCTTGTCGCGGCAAGGGCGCGACTTCGACACGCTGGCGCGAGCGCTGTCGTCGCGCTACCGAGTGGTTTGCCCCGATGTGGTGGGCCGCGGACGTTCCGACTGGCTGACCGACCCTTTGGGCTATCAGGTGCCGGCCTATGTGGCCGACATGGTGACCCTGATCGCGCGGCTCAACGCGCATCACGTCGATTGGGTCGGCACCTCGATGGGCGGACTCATCGGCATGGGCCTCGCGTCGTTGCACAACACGCCGATCCGCAAGCTCGTGCTCAATGACGTCGGGCCACGCATCCAGCCCGAGGCGCTGGCGCGCATCGGCGAATACCTGGGCCTGCCGATGCGTTTCAAGGATCTTGACGAGGCCGCCGAATACCTGGCCTCCATTTCCGCCGGTTTTGGCAAGTTCACCCACGAGCAATGGCTCGAATTGACGCGCCCCATGCTCAAGGCGGTGGACGACAGCCCCGGTCTGCAGTTGCATTACGACCCGGCCATCGGCGTGCCGTTCAAGGCCATGTCGCCCGAAGCCGCCGCCCTGGCCGAGCAGATGCTGTGGCAGCGCTATGACTCGATTCATTGCCAGACGCTGCTGCTGCGCGGGGCCGACTCCGATTTGCTGACTCGCGAAACCGCCGAAGAAATGACCCGACGCGGCCCCAAGGCGCATCTGCACGAATTCGCCGGCGTGGGGCACGCGCCGATGTTCGTGGCTGACAACCAGGTGGCCGTGGTGCGCGACTTTTTGCTCGGCACGGCCTGATAACCCCGAGTCGGTGTGATCGGATTTGAATGAAGACAGGTCTGCTGGGAGCGCCCACCACGGCCGCTCCTATCGTTGCCTTGAGCGACGCCGAAGGCGGGCGCGAGGCGCTGGCGTTTGAAGACAGCAAGCTGGCGCGTGCCCGCGCCTTCGCCGAGCCCTTGCTGGCCGGGCGGCGTTTCGACACGGGTGAGGACGCGCTGGAGCACGCCGAAGGCGTGGCCGCCATCCTGCACGGCATTGGCGCGGGGCCGGCCATGCGCGCGGCGGCCTACCTGGTCTACGCCAGCGAATACCTCAACAAGCCCGAAGACATCATTGGCCAGGCCTTTGGCGAGGGCGAAGCCGGCCTGGTCGCACACACCCGCAAGTTGGTGCAGATTCAGCGCAGCGCCCGCGACGTGCTGGCCGACGAATCCGACGGCACGATGCGC
Organism: Aquabacterium sp.; assembly: GCF_041915145.1. Taxonomy (GTDB): domain Bacteria; phylum Pseudomonadota; class Gammaproteobacteria; order Burkholderiales; family Burkholderiaceae_C; genus Aquabacterium. The sequence continues at coordinate 84,014 of NZ_JAYSBZ010000002.1, forward strand.
GCCGAGCAAATCGAGAGGGTGCGCAAGATGCTGCTGGCGTTCTCGCGCGACTTGCGCGTGGTCTTGCTGAGGCTCGCTTCGCGCCTGCAGACCTTGCGCTACTACGCGCAAAGCAAGGCGCCGTGTCCAAAGGTGCTGGCGAGCGAGTCTCTACAGGTTTTTGCGCCGCTGGCCAACCGTCTGGGTATCTGGCAGATCAAATGGGAGCTTGAGGATCTCGCGTTCCGCTTCCTGCGGCCCGAGGCTTATCGAGACATCGCCCGGTCGCTGCACGAAAAACGCCTCGAGCGCGAGCAGATGATCGAGGCGGCACGTCAGCGTCTGACCATCGAGCTCGGTCGTGCCGGTTTGCATGTGCAAGTGCAAGGGCGCCCCAAACATCTCTACAGCATCTGGAAGAAGATGACCGGCAAGAGCCTGAGCATCGACCGCGTCTTCGACCTGCGGGCGTTGCGGGTGATCGTGCCGACCGTGCAGGACTGCTACGCCGCGCTCAGCCGCGTGCACGAGATCTGGCACGCGCTGCCCGAAGAGTTCGACGACTACATCGCGCGTCCCAAGCCCAATGGCTATCAGTCCCTGCACACCGTGGTGCAGGACGAGCAAGGCCGCGCGATCGAGATCCAGATCCGTACCCAGGCCATGCACGACCATGCCGAGAGCGGGGTGGCGGCGCACTGGGCCTACAAGGAGGCCGGCGCCAAAGGTTACGCCGGGGTGAGTGCGGCGGGGCAGTTCGAGTCGAAGGTCGCTGAGGCACGCAAGACCGTGTTGCGCCAGCTGCTGGCGTGGGAGCGCGACCTGTCGCACGCCGACGACGACGTCGGCGAGGGTGGGCAAGGCCTGTTTGACGACCGCATCTACGTGTTCACGCCGCAAGGTGCCGTCGTCGAATTGCCGGCGGGCGCCACGCCGATCGATTTCGCCTACACCGTGCATACCGATCTGGGACATCGTTGCCGCGGCGCGCGTGTCGATGGCGCCATGGTGCCGCTCAACACGCCCTTGGCTAGCGGCCAGACCGTAGAGGTCGTCGCCGCCAAAGATCAACAGCTCGGCCCGTCGCTAGATTGGCTCAACCCGGAACTCGGCTACTTGCAGGGCGTGCGCTCTAAGGCCAAGGTGCGGGCATGGTTCAACGCGCTCGTCCTGCAGCAGACCATAGCCCGCGGACGGGAGGCGGTTGAAAAGCTTCTGCAGCGCGAAGGCCGCACGGCCATCAAGCTCGAGGACCTCGCCGCGCAGCTTGGATTCCGCAACGCCGATGCATTGTTTGAGGTGGTGGGCAAGGACGAATATTCGCTGCGCCACATCGAGAACCTGCTGCGCCCGCCGGAACCCGCGCCAGGTGCCGATGAGCTGCTGGCGCAACGCCTGGCGCGCAGTGAATCGACGGCGCTGAGAGATTCGGCCAGGAGCGAGCGCGGCATCATGGTCGTGGGCATGGACTCGTTGCTCACCCAACTGGCACGCTGCTGCAAACCGGCTCCACCCGACGAGATTGGCGGCTACGTCACGCGAGGCAAGGGGGTTGCCATTCATCGCACAGACTGCTCGAATTTCAGGCAAATGGTTGGCCGCGCCCCCCGAGCGA
>NZ_JAYSBZ010000003.1:0-79696 GCF_041915145.1 Aquabacterium sp.
GGCCACGCCGCGCTCCTGCCACGTCTGCCCGTCGAACGTGATCAATTTCACGGGCATGGCGTCGAGCACCTCGTTGCCGACGACCACCCCGCTGAGATCATCGGGCAGACGGTCGGCCCAGACCACGCGGTCGGCCCATTGCGGCACCTTCGCCTGCAGCGTCTGCCGCTGACGCTCGCGCAGCGTGCCGGACACATCGACGATGGTGTAGCGGCGCGGTGGCTGCCCCAGCTCGCCCAGCGTCGCCAGCAGTTGCGCGGCCAGGATGCCGGAGCCGGCGCCGAACTCCCACACCTCGTCGGTGCCGGTGACGCTCAGCGCCTGGGCCACCTGCCGGGCCAGCGCGCGACCGAACAAGGGGCTGAGCTCGGGGGCAGTGATGAAGTCGCTGCCGTCTTCGGGGCGGGCGCCAAACTGCTGGCTGCCCCGGCTGTAATAGCCCAGGCCCGGGGCGTAGAGCGCCAGGCTCATGAAGCGGTCGAACGGCATCCAACCACCGGCGGCCTGCATCTCTGCACGAATCAGGGCCCCCAGGCGTTCGCCCAGGGGGCTGCGCGGGTGGGGGGTGGGCACTAAACTGGAGGGCTGTTTGTTCACCCCCCGGATTGTAGGAACCCCGCCATGCCGGCCTCTGCCGACCTCACCACCGCTGCGGAGCCCGACACCGCCGTGCAGACCGCCCCGCAGGCCGCTGCCCGGTTGCCGCGCCGCGTGGCCCTGGTGACGGGCGCGGCCAAGCGCCTGGGCCGCGAGATCGCGCTCGACCTGGCCCGCCACGGCTGGAGCATCGCCCTGCACTACCGCCACTCGGCCGCCGACGCCCACGACACCGCCGCCGAGCTGCGCGAGCTGGGCGTGCACGTGCACCTGCTGCAAGCCGACCTGGCCGACGAGGCCGCCTGCCGCGCGCTGTTGCCGCTGGCCGTGGCCGCGCTCGACCAGGTGGACGCGGTAGTGAACAGCGCCTCAACCTTCGAGTACGACAACGCCGCGCGCTTCAGCTACGACCAGCTCGACAAGCACATGCGCGCCAACACGGCCCCAGCCATCGTGCTGGCGCAAGCCCTGGCCGAGCATGTGCAGGGGCGTGCGTCCGCCAACTCAGCGCGCGGCGTGGTGGTCAACCTGCTCGACCAGAAGCTCTGGAACCCCAACCCCGACTTTCTGAGCTACACGCTCTCGAAGGCCGCGCTCGAAGCCGCCACCACGCTGCTGGCGCAATCGCTGGCGCCGCATGTGCGCGTGGCGGGCGTGGCGCCGGGCCTCACGCTCACCAGCGAGTGGCTGCAGGGTGCGGCCTTTGATGCCGCGCACCAGCTGTCGCCGCTGGGCCAGTCGTCCACCGCGGCGGACGTGGCGCGCAGCGTGCGCTTCGTGATCGAGACCGAGTCGATCACCGGCACCACGCTGCTGGTCGATGGCGGCCAGCACCTGCTGCGCCTGCCGCGCGATTTTTCGATGATGAAACCCTGAAGGCGCGACACATGTCGGTCACCAAAGGCAACCAGATCCTCACCCTCACGGGCCTGCGCTTCAACGCCAACCTCGGCGTGCTCGACCACGAGAAAGACGCGCCGCAACCCATCGAAGTCGATGCCGAGCTGAACCTCGGCACGCAGCCCCTGCTGCCGCGCGACGACGATCTCTTTCACGTGCTCGACTACCGTCGCGTGCGCACCATCATCATTGAAGAATGCACGGCCGAGCACGTGAACCTGCTCGAAAGCCTGATCGGCAAGGTCGCCAAGCGCCTGCTCGATCTGCCGGGCGTGCTGGGCGTGCGCGTGCGCATCGCCAAGCTCGAGATTTTTGACGACTGCGAAGTGGCCATTCGCGTCGAGACTGGACAGTGGTAACCAAGATGAACGCCCCCGAACTCAACCCCGTGATCGACGCCGCCCAGGCTCTACAAGCCGGCGAAGCCGCCAACGAAGCGCCCGCGCGCGCGCAGAAAGAAAAGCCGTCGCTTGAAATTCGCAAGCTCGAAAAGCGCCTGTGCCGCCAGGTGGGCCAGGCCATCGCCGACTTCAACATGATCAGCGAGGGCGACAAGGTGATGGTGTGCATGTCGGGCGGCAAGGACAGCTACGGCCTGCTCGACATCCTGCTCAAGCTGCAGCAGCGCGCGCCGGTGCGCTTCGAGATCGTGGCGGTCAACCTCGACCAGAAGCAGCCGGGCTTCCCCGAGCACATCCTGCCCGACTACCTCAAGAGCCGCGGCGTGCCCTTTCACATCGAAGAGCAAGACACGTATTCGATCGTGAAGAGCAAGATCCCCGAGGGCAAGACGATGTGCAGCCTGTGCTCGCGTCTGCGCCGGGGCATCTTGTATCGCGTGGCACGCGAGCTGGGTGCGACCAAGATCGCGCTGGGCCACCACCGCGACGACATGCTGCAAACCTTGTTCCTCAACCTGTTCTTCGCCGGCAAGCTCAAGGGCATGCCACCCAAGCTGGTGAGCGACAACGGCGAGTTCATGATCATCCGCCCGCTGGCCCACGTGGCCGAGGTCGACCTGGAACGCTGGGCCAAGCACCGCCAGTTCCCGATCATCCCGTGCTCGCTGTGCGGCAGCCAAGAGAACCTGCAGCGCGTGCAGATGAAGAAGATGCTGCGCGACTGGGAAAAGAACTTCCCGGGCCGCATCGACAGCCTCACCTCAGCCATCCAGAACGTGATCCCGACACACTTGATGGACCGCCAGCTGCACGACTTCGTCAACCTGCAGGTGACCGGCCAGCCCAACCCGGGCGGCGACATCGCGTTCGACGAGGACGAAGGCTGCGGCAGCCCCACCGACGGCACCACGGCCGAGCCCATCTCGGTGATCTCGATCAACTCGCCACGGCGCGACGCAGCAACCGAATCGCCGTGGACGGCCGAGGAGTGACCTTCATGACCACCACCCGCGCGTTGGCATCGGCCTTGGCAACCACGCTGGCACTGGCCGGCGCTGCCCTGCTCGGCGGTTGCGCCAACCTGCACAACGTCACCGCCGACGTGTCGAGCTACGGCACCTGGCCGGCCAGCCGCAAGCCCGGCACCTACGCCTTCGAGCGCCTGCCCTCGCAAAAGAGCAACCCGCTGGAACAAGACGCGCTCGAGCAAGCCGCCATGCCGGCGCTCGAAGCTGCCGGCTTCAAGCCGGAGGCTGCGGCCAAGGCCGACGTGCTGGTGCAGGTGTCGGCCCAGACGCAGGCACGCCCCTCGCCGTTCTCCGACCCCGTGGGCCCGCGCTGGGGCGTGGGCTGGGGCTGGGGCTGGGGCGGACCGCGCGGCAGCATGGGCCTGGGCATGTCGATGGAGCCGCCGTGGTGGCAGCTGCAGGTCGACGTGCTGATCCGCGACCGCGCCAGTCACGAGGTGCTCTACGAGGCCCATGCGCGGCATGAACGCGCCGGCAGCGTCGAAGGCCTGGCGGAGCCGCTGTTCCGCGCCGCGCTGATCGACTTCCCGATCCCGGCGGTCAGCCCGCGCCCGGTCACCGTCGAACTGCCCAAGCGGTGAGCGGGTTCGTCACACGCGCCGCACCTGTCCACTTCATCACCCTGATCAATTGATCCGACCCAAGAAAGCAGCATCCATGTCGCTCGACATCGTCATCATGGCCGCGGGCAAAGGCACCCGCATGAAGTCCCGGCACCCCAAAGTGCTGCACAAGCTCGCCGGCCGGGCGCTGCTGTCGCACGTGGTGCAGACCTGCGCGGGCCTGGGTGCCGAGCGCATCCTCGTCATCACCGGCCATGGCGCAGACCGAGTCGAAGCAGCCACGCAGGCGAGCTTCCCGCAACTGCCGCTGGCCTTCGTGCGGCAAGAGCCGCAGCTGGGCACCGGCCACGCCGTGCAGCAGGCCGAGCCGCAGCTGGCTGATGAGGGCACCACGCTGATCCTCAATGGCGACGTGCCCCTGATTCGCGCCGAGACCGCGCAAGCGCTGATCGACGCCTGCGGCGGCAAGCAGCTGGCCCTGCTCACCATCGAGCTGCACGACCCCACCGGCTACGGCCGCATCGTGCGCAGCGGCGACGGCCACGGCGGCCACGTGGTCGGCATCGTCGAGCACAAGGACGCCACGCCCGCGCAGCGCCAGATCCGCGAGGTCTACACCGGCATGATGGCCGCGCCCACCGCGCTGCTGCGCAAGTGGCTGGCCCGGCTCGACAACAACAACGCGCAAGGCGAGTACTACCTGACCGACGTGGTGGCCATGGCCAAGCGCGACCAGGTGCCCGTGGTGGCCACGCACGCCGCCAGCGAGATCGAGGTGCTGGGCGTCAACAGCCCGCTGCAACTGGCCGACCTGGAGCGACGCTACCAGCGCCACCAGGCCGAGACGCTGATGGAGCAAGGCGTGCGCCTGGCCGACCCGGCGCGCTTCGATTTGCGCGGCGAGCTGCTGGCCGGGCAGGACGTGGAGATCGACGTCAACAATGTGTTCGAGGGCCGCGTGGAGCTGGGCGACAACGTGCGCGTCGGCCCCAACTGCGTCATCAAGAACGCCCGCATCGGCTCGGGCACGGTCATCCAGGCCTTCACGCACATCGAGGGTGACGCAGCCGGCGTGGACGTGGGCGCGAGCGCCATCATCGGCCCGTTCGCGCGCCTGCGCCCCGGCGCCGTGCTAGGCAACGAGGTGCACATCGGCAACTTCGTCGAGGTGAAGAACTCGACGCTGGCCCACGGCGCCAAGGCCAATCACCTGGCCTACCTGGGCGACGCCACGGTGGGCGAGCGCGTGAACTACGGCGCCGGCAGCATCACCGCCAACTACGACGGCGCCAACAAGCACCGCACCGTGATCGGCAACGACGTGCACGTGGGCTCGAACTGCGTGCTCATCGCGCCCATCACCGTGGGCGACGGCGCCACCATCGGCGGCGGCAGCACCGTGAGCAAGGAAGTGCCCGCCGGCCACCTGTGCGTGGCGCGCGCCAAGCAGATCAGCCTGGCAGGCTGGCAGCGACCGCAAAAGAAGAAGTAAGCCCGCCGCCGCGCCGATTCAACGGGCCGGCTGCAGCGGCAGCTCGGCCCCGAATTTGGCGCGCTTCACCGCGAAGAACGCGCGCACCTGACGCACGTTGGCGTCTTCGCTGAACAGGCGCTTGGTGAGCGCCTGGTAGTCGTCCATATTCGGCACGCACACCACCAGCACGAAGTCCGGCCCCGGCGACACCCGCCACACCTGCTGCACGGCCGGCTCGGCCACGGCGCGGGCCTCGAAGGCATCGAGCCGCTCGGTGGCCTGCACGTCGAGCGTCACCTCCACCAGCGCCTGCAGGCCCTGCCCCAGCGCCGCCCCCAAAGCCTTGGTGGACAGCACCGCCACCTGGCGCTCGATCACGCCCAGGTCAACCATGCGCTTCACCCGCCGCAGGCAGGTGGGCGGCGACAGATGAACGGCGTGCGCCAACGCCTGGTTCGACAGCGATGCATCGCGCTGCATCTGGGCCAGGATGCGCAGGTCTGCCTCATCGGGCACCCAAACAGGGGGCTCACTCATGCAATTTCATTTCACTTATTGATGATTTTTTGCGTGAATTTGTCACACAAATTGATCGATGAATGATTATTTCATTCACATCAAAATTATGTAGACATATTTCTTTTCTGCACACCTAGTATCCGCCCCTGACTCTTGGTGTTTCCCCCACTCCCTGCGGCTCGTCACGCGACTTTTGGAGACCTCTCATGTGCGGCATCGTTGGCGCTCTCGGCAACTCGAACATCGTCCCCATCCTCACCCAGGGCCTGCAGCGGCTTGAATACCGGGGCTACGACTCCTGCGGCGTGGCCGTGCACGATGGCAAGGGCCTGCGCCGCTCGCGCAGCACGGCTCGCGTCACCGAGCTTGAGGCGCAGATCCGCGCCGAAGAAATCGGCGCCACGCTGGGCATCGCCCACACGCGCTGGGCCACCCACGGCGCCCCGGCGGTGCACAACGCCCACCCGCACTTCAGCAACGGCCCGGGCGCCGACTACGCGAGCCGCCCCGGCCGCATCGCGCTCGTGCACAACGGCATCATCGAAAACCACGACGAGCTGCGCGCCGAATTGCAGGCCAAGGGCTACGTCTTCACCAGCCAGACCGACACCGAGGTCATCGCGCATCTCGTCGATCGCCTGTACGACGGCGACATCTTCGCCGCCGTCAAGGCCGCCACCGCGCAGCTCCGGGGCGCCTACGCCATCGCCGTGTTCTGTCGCGACGAGCCGCAGCGCATCATCGGCGCGCGCCAGGGTTCGCCGCTGATCCTGGGCGTGGGCACGGGCGAGCGCGAGGGCGAACGCTTCTTGGCATCCGACGCCATGGCCCTGGCCGGCGTGACCGACCAGATCGTCTACCTCGAAGAAGGCGACGTGGTCGATCTGCACGGCGGCCGCCACTGGATCGAAGCGCCCGACGCCAACGGCCAGTTCCAGCGCCTCACCGATGCCCAGCGCCCGGTGCGTACCGTGCACGCCCACAGCGGCGCGGCCGACCTCGGCCCCTATCGCCACTACATGCAAAAAGAGATCTTCGAGCAGCCGCGCGCCATCGCCGACACGCTTGAAGGCGTCGAGGGCATCACGCCCGCGCTGTTTGGCGACCAGGCCGGGCGCGTGTTCAACACGGTCGATCGCGTGTTGATCCTGGCCTGCGGCACCAGCTACTACGCGGGCGTCACCGCCAAGTACTGGCTGGAGTCGATCGCCAAGATCCCCACCAGCGTCGAGATCGCCAGCGAATACCGCTACCGCGACAGCGTGCCCGACCCGCGCACCCTGGTCGTCACCATCAGCCAGTCGGGCGAAACCGCCGACACGCTGGCCGCGCTCAAGCACGCGCGCAGCCTGGGTATGACGCACAGCCTCACCATCTGCAACGTGAGCACCAGCGCGATGGTGCGCGAGTGCGAGCTGGCCTACATCACGCGCGCCGGCGTCGAGATCGGCGTGGCCTCGACCAAGGCCTTCACCACGCAATTGGCCGCCTTGTTCCTGCTCACGCTCGCGCTGGCCAAGCAACGCGGCCACCTCTCGCCCGAAGCAGAAAGCCAGCACATCAAAGCCATGCGCCACCTGCCCGTGGCCCTGCAAGCCGTGCTCGCGCTGGAGCCGCAAATCATCGCCTGGGCCGAGTCATTCGTGCGCAAAGAGAACGCGCTCTTCCTCGGTCGTGGCCTGCACTACCCCATCGCCCTCGAAGGCGCGCTCAAGCTCAAGGAGATCAGCTACATCCACGCCGAGGCCTACCCGGCCGGCGAACTCAAGCACGGCCCGCTGGCGCTGGTGACCGCCGAGATGCCCGTGGTGGTGGTGGCGCCCAACGACGTGCTGCTTGAAAAGCTCAAGAGCAACATGCAAGAGGTCAAGGCCCGTGGCGGCGAGCTCTACGTGTGCGCCGACGCCGACACCCACATCCAGGCCGAGCCCGGCATTCACGTGATCCGGCTACCCGAGCACTACGGCGAACTCTCGCCCATCCTGCACACGCTGCCGCTGCAATTGCTGGCCTATCACACGGCTTGCGCGCGCGGCACCGATGTCGATAAACCGCGCAACCTGGCCAAGAGCGTGACGGTGGAGTGAGATCGCGCCCCGTCAGTCAGGATGTTCCTTGCCAATAAAGTCGTAGACAGCGCAATATAGAGTCGTATACGCCGCAATTAAGTCGTAGACACGGACAGTGCCTCAACCCGCGCCGAAACTTGCTGGTAGCCTACTGCAGAGGGACATCAAAGGTTGGATGCACGGGGCGACCGCTTGGCAGCGAAAGAGGGCCTCCCTGAGCCGCACTGCGAAAGTCGGTCGCCCTCGGAGGCTGATATCGAGCGTACTAGAGCCGCGACGCGAACCTTTTGACAGCACACATGAGCCATTACCGGAGAGCGAGAAACCGCTCAACTGAATGGTTTGCTCGGAGATCGCCGCTCAGTGATGTGGTGGGCTAATAACGGCGCCGTAATCCTCCGGCAGAGGAGGAGGCACAAGGCGCGCTTCGCTCTGCGCTCGCGCCGTTTTTTCGGCGGCCTCGCGCTTGGCTGTAGCTACTACTAGGTCAGCCCGTAGATGATGCAGCGACAGCATGCCCTCGAAGAGTCCGACCATCTTCACTAGGACGAAGGTCACGCTACCCGCGATGAAAAAGGTAACTATCGCCGACCAGCTGACGTTGATGAACCAGCGATGCATGAACAGCGGCTTAGCGTCAATCACCACAGATTTGAGCGCGGAACCAACGATTACGACCACCAAGGCCCCGATGGTTACCCAAAGTAGACCCATCCAGTAGCGCTGCTGGCGGGTGAGCGATTTGGTGAGGCGTTCGGCTTCGTTGACGGTCAACTTGTCCGACTGAAGGAAGTTTGCCGTGATCGGCATAACTTGCACCAGCGCAGCCGCCAGGAACCCCAAGAAGGCAATGAGACCTTCTTTCATGTCCGACCAGAACGACAAGGGCGTCCAATTGGCCGCGGCGACGCCAAGCAGCAGCGGAGCGATTACTCCCATTAGCTTCATTGGCTTCATTGGTGGCTCCTTGTCGATTTCGCTCGTTCGCAGTCATGATGTCTCATGACTGGCTCGCAGTGTGAGCTACTGGGCGACCTCTTGAATTTTCCCATTTCCAACGAATGTGCTGTAGGCCTCAAACATGGCTCGAAGCACGTCCGTGGGGTCGAGCAGCGAGCCCACGATTTGGCTGTCACCTTCTTGTGCACGCAACAGGCGGATATCCGCATCTCGCCCAATCTCCTTGATGCGCGACTTCACTTCCTTGTCGTTGATCTTGTCGAAGCCAGCGAACACGGCATCGTCACCGCTGTGCTCTTCTTCCAGCTCGGTCATCGCTGCCAGCGTGCTTTCCAGCTCGGCATTCAGCCGGTCCAGCTCGGCCTGCTCGGCGGCGAAGTGGTGTTGCACCAGCAGCGCCTTGGGCACCAGGTCGCAGGCCCAGCCTTTGTCCACGGTCTTGCCGGGTGAGCCGTCCTTGTTCTTCTTGGTCTCCAGCACGCGGTAGGGCGTGGCCCTCCAGCCGTCTTCGGCGATCAGGTAAGTGTCGTCCTGCATCGTCTCGGCCCAGTAGTCCATCAGGTGCTGGTAGATGGCGTAGGGATCGATCAGCTTCTCAGCGGTGGGCTGGTGCTCGTAGTGGGCCAGCAGGCCCTCGGCACCTTTGATCAGGTCTTTCGGCTGGAAGCTGCCCTTGTCCAGCGACTTCAGGCGCTCCACGGCTGACGCGCGCCATTGGTCGAAGTGCGCGTTCATGGCCTCTGTGAAGGCCTGGAACTCTGGGTGCTGGTGGATGGTGGGCTTGATGGCCGCCGGCGCGACGGCCAAGTCCAGATAGCCCGGCCGACGAGGCTTGAAAAGGGCCGCTCGCAACTGCGGGCACACCGCCCAGTAGCGGGCCAGTGCCTGCACGTCCGCCTCCGGGATGCCACCGTTCAGGTGGGCGTCGATGTCCTGCTGGTCTTCCGGCGTGCTGCTGTCGATGTAGCGCGGCAGGTTCAGGTTGAAGTCGTTCTTTTCGATCTCTTCCAGCCCCACCATACGGGCGTAGCGCGGGTCGCTGCCGTCCAGCGTCGTGAAGGCATCGACGATGCGGTGGATGTCGCGCTCGCGCAGCCGGTTCTTGGGGCCGTCCTTCATGAAGCCTTGCGCGGCATCTATCATGAAGATGCCCTTGCGGGCGGCAGCGCCGGCCTTGTCGATGACGAGGATGCAGGCCGGGATGCCGGTGCCGTAGAACAGGTTGGCCGGTAGGCCGATGATGGCCTGGATGAGGCCACGCCGCACCAGGCTCTTGCGGATCTCGGCCTCGGCATTGCCACGGAACAGCACGCCGTGCGGCAGGATGCAGGCAGCCCGGCCGGTGCTCTTGAGCGAGCGGACAATGTGCAGCAGGTACCAGAGCCATGCTCGTCGCGGATGCACTGGGCTACGAGTGAAGACAAGTGCTGCGTATCGATGGACTTGATGACTGCTGCTTCGGCTTGGGGGACATTCAGAGTACCCATCGTTTCAACTCCTGTTCGCTGCGCTTTGATCTTTCGAGTCCGTCTGGTCAGAGCCAGGATTTCAGCCAGGAGACCACCGCTGAAGGCGGGCCATCACCTCTGCGCGCGGCAATCGCCGTCGTGGGTGGTTCCATATGCGCGAGAGACCCTCATGCAACGTGGCCACGCCAACCGCGCCGGAGGCTTCCATCTGATCGAGGATCCACAGCAGCCCATAGACCGTGCAATGGCGGGCTTGCGCCTCATTGCGCAGAAGCATGTCCCCTGAAACCAGCGCATGATCCTGACGTCGGGCGCAACTGAGGGCGAAGCAGTCCGGCAACGACAAGCCTGGCCGCTGCTTGCGAACCTGTTGGGCGTAGTCCACCTCATCCGGGTTGAGAGCCACTACGCCCAGGCCAAGTCGCCGCAGCAGGGGGCCGTTCTCGGATTCAAGCTCGCGCTGATACAGCAGGTCTGGAACAACCATCGTCAGACCGCATGCGAAGGCCTGCTCCAGGAGCCCGCCTCGCTCCAGGTCGATCAAGACAGAGGTGTCTGAGACCAGGATGATCATGATCGGTCAGGCGAATTGACCCATCAGCCGACGATCCAGCTCGCGAACGCTGATGTTCAGTAGCTCTGCAGCTCGTGCCTCCGAAATCGCGCCCTCGGCAACGGCTCGCATGCAAAGGCGCTCCATCCGTAGTGGTACCTCCGCCTTGAGCGTGCCCGGTTCATTGGACGCTTGACTGTTCCACCCCATGTCCTTGATCTGCGCCCACAGGCGCCCGTACACCGCTTTGGTGATGATCCCAAGCTGGGCGCATCGCACAACCAGCGATGCAATGCTGACCTTGAACAGCTTCTTCAGCTCGGCCAGCTCGCCGATGGAAATGGAGGTACGGTGGGGCCCGAGCAGCCGGAGAACCATATCCTTGGCCATCAAGAAGGCCCCAGCAAACCGATCGGCGGCCTTCTCTTGCTCGGCGTCGGTAAGACCACTGAAGCGAAGCACCAAGTGGGCAAGCTCGTGGGCCAGCGTAAACCGTTGGCGCTCCCCGTTGTGCCCTTGGTTTACTACGATCACTGGCACGTCTTGGCGTTCAGGGCGTTGAACGAAGGCCTTGGATCCGGACACGTTTTCCGGCAGGTCTAAGGCGATCACCTTGACGCCCTTGTCCTCAAGCAACTCGGCCATGAACGGGATCGGGTCAATGCCAAGCTTCCATAGCCGGCGCAAGGCGTCGGCTGCCTGCTCGGCGTCCTCGATGCTGCCAATTTCGAAAGCTTGGTTGTCCGGCGCAACCCAGAGCTGTTCCACACCGGGCAGTAGCTCCTCCAGCTCCAAGTAGCGCTCGACCTGGTCCAGTACGGATGCTTCCACGGCACGCTCCTCCTTGGCGCCGGCATGGGGCGCCTTCCGAAAGTCCACGCCCGTCAGCTCGATCTCGCGCTCACTCAACAGGTACTCAGGCGACACCTGCAAGGCCTTGGCCATCGCCAGCAGGATGGTGGAGCTCGGCATCATTTCGTCGCGCTCATACTTGCCGATGGCCTGAGCCGAGACCTGCCCCTGGATGGCGGCCTCCAGTTCGCGCAGCGACAACCCGAGGGCCTCTCGCGCCCTCTTAAGTCGGTTTCCGATCATGGTGCTCTCCGCGGTGTTTGGTTTACAACTTGACGGCTCCAATTGTAGTTTGTAAACTTCCTCCCGTCAACTTCTTCGAACTGGAGGTTCGTGATGGCCAACCGGAAAAACGTTCACATCGTTCAGCGCGAAAACGGCTGGGGCGCCCTCCGCGAGGGTGGGCAGCGCGCGACCCAGGTGTACGACACCCAGGCGCAGGCGATCCAGGCTGGCCGGCAGATGGCACGCCAGGGTCAGGGCGAGCTGCTGATCCACGGCCAGGACGGGCGCATCCGGGCGCGTGACTCCTACGGAAACGACCCCTGCCCTCCGAAGGACAGCAAATGATCAAGTTCGACATCAAGATGCCCAGCGCTGCCGATCTCATGCGCGCGGCAATGGCAGAGGTTGAGAGCGACATCACCAAGAGGGCCCAAAGCGCGGCGGAACCGCACGGCGGCGTGACGGTGAGGTTCGAACGAAGTGCTGAGGGTGCAATCAGCGCCGTCAACTTCCAAGGGTCCGAGGCTGCCGTCGAGGCAGCCAGGGCTGCGATCGCCGACTGAAGCGGGCGCAGGAAATGAGCGGCTGGCTTGAAGAGTTCTGGATAGTGCTCTGCCACTCAAGTAGGACACAGCTTGCGATCGCCTCCGGCCTGTTCTTCTTTGTCGGCATCTTGCTGATGGGGCAGGTTTTCGTCGGCAGTCTTGAGTTGCATGGTCCTTTGGCGGCACTCACCGGCGTTGTCCGGGAGAAGCTCATGCACCGTTACGACAAGGCGGCCTGGGCAGCGCTTGCCAGTTTCGGGCTGCTTGCCGTCAAGACTTACCGCAAGGATCGCCGCCACCTTCTCGGGGCCTGACAACCAGCAAACAATCACAAAGGGAGATCTCATGGCCTGCGCAGCTGAACACGCCGCCTTCAATTTCGTCGCGGTTATGGCCGCAACCGCCGCTGTGCAACAGCACAACGGGCGCCCCGTCGAGGGGTCTGCACTTGCCATGGGGGCGGCAGCAGCGCTGCTGCCCTCACTTCCTGATGTCTTGGAGCCTGCGATCCATCCGAATCACCGCCGGTTCTTTCACAGTTTGACGTTCGCCATTGCAGTCGGATATGGCCTCCACAGGGCGTATAAGTGGGAGGCGCAGGAGCCGTGGGAGCAGTTGGCTAGGATGGTAGCGCTGGTGGCCGGCGCTGCGTATCTGGCGCATCTGGCGCGCGATGCATTCACCGCCCGTTCCTTGCCATTGGTTTGATCGTTGCTGACCTTCAGGAAAGTTGGCGGCTGCTTCTGACCCAAATAGGAAGTGATCATGGAGTTTGGCACGTCTTCCATTTCGTTTGTCCGTCGCGGGTTTCGTTGGATTTACGGCGTGGTCGAAAAGATCATGTGCCAGCGGGCCTACGAGATCTCCACGCTCTATCACGACCATCGTGAACTGGTTGAGACAAAGCCGCGTCCATTGGGTGAGCATGTCGGCTACCGACTCTACTGGCAGGAGTTTCTCCAGGGACAGCGGCAACTGGCACCGACGATCGAAGTGTGCGCCATAGGCAAATCACGGCTCTCCAAGGTCGTCATCGCGGTCACAGCGTCGAATGACATGGTTTGCTTTCAGAATGAGGTGGTGATGCGGCATGTGGACACACGGCGGCATCGCGCGCCACTCTCGTCAATACCCTTCCGGCGACCGAGAATCGATGGCGGACTGGTCTATACGCCCTACGATGAATTTCATATCGAACTCATTGAGGTACTCGACGAACGCGGTGGGTGCATAACACCAAGATGGTCGACAAAAGATGTAATCCACCCGATGGACCGACTTGAGGTCGCGCTCGGGCAAGAGCGTGATTTCGTCGAAAAATGGGGGCAAACCTACAACCTGAGCTTCCTTGAGATGGAAATTCGGGAAGAGGCTGTTCGAATGTTTGCCTGGTCTTTCCGCAAATCCCATGTCCTGCGCCTGCTCCTGCGTCCTCTTCAGAGCCACACTATGGCGAAGGCCATCTTTTGGAGTAGGAACGCACTGCGTGCAGCCCCGCTTGAACGCGCATTCATTCGTCACATCGAAGAGTACAGAGACTATCTGGCGCGACAAGCTGATCGCAGCATGACGCCTCTCGCTGAAACCGTGGCTGAAACGAATATGTCATGACCACGGCATTCTTCATCGGTAAGCGGGAACAATTTTTCCGACCGCTGACCCATGGCGACCGCGAGTGTTGCGCTGCCGTTCTGCGCAGTCTGTACGACCGCGTGCAAGGCCCGAATGCGGACTACTCCGAGGCGCTGACCCGTGATCTGGTGTTGACCATCGTCTTTCAGGTCCTGGCTGATCCATCCCTGAGAGCTGTCGTGTTCGAGCCAGGTCGCACGGTATCGGCCGAGGATGAGCGGACCTATGCGGGTGAACTGTTACGCAAGCTGAAGGAGCATGGCTGGATCGAGGACTACAAGGACCCGATCGACCTCAAGCCCACGCTGAAGATGACGCGGGCCGGCAAGGAGGTGTCCGAGGTCCTGTCTAACCTCGACAACTCCCGGGCCCGCACCCGCCAGAGGAACATGCGGTCCGCGAAGAAGGCTCTCGCCGCGTTCGTCGCCAGCCAGGACGTGGACGAACTGCTCGATGGCTACGACTTTGCCGCGCGGGTGGTGCAAGACCTGCAGGACGACATCGAGTACTTCCGCCTGCTCATCCAAAGCCTGACGCGCGAGGCCCTGGAACAGAAGGTCGCGTGGAGCGAATTCAACGAGTTCATCGAGAAGCGCTTTGCCAAGGAATATGCGGTCCGCCTCGTGGCCGACTCTGCGGAGCGGCACCGCGGACAGATCGTGGAGCTGCTGGACCAGATCCGGTTGATGCCGGAGGCGGCACGCCTGGGCGTGGATGCCAACCTGCTGCAGCGCGCGTCGTGGCTGGAGGCGCAGGTGCAGTCTCGCAGCCCCACCCTGTGGCTGTGTGATCGTATGGAAAGCATGGTCGAAGCCGCTTGCAACCTGAAGTTGCCCATGCTGCGGTCCGAGATGAACAACTATGTCCGGCGGTTCACCAGCTTGCTGCGGCAGGCGCTTTCCCTGGACTACAGCGCGACATCACCGCTGGGTCGGGCGATGAGCTTGCTGAAAGAACAGCCGCAACCGGAGCGCGAAGATTTCCTGGATGCCCTGGCGGCCCGATTGGGGACGGCAGAGCTGAGACTGCCCGGCGCCGCGTTGCGTTGGACGGTGCGCGACCGCGAGGCCGAACACGGCCCGCTTGCTCCCCTGATCGTGGACGAGGCCAGTCGTATCGAGGCAGCCATGCGCCGGGCCGAAGCCGAAGCCTTTGCCTTCAGCGACCAGGAAGTGCTGGCTGGATTGCTGCCCCATCTGCGCGACGGACGGGTGTCCCTGGACCAACTGCCCATCAACAATGCAGTCGAGGCGGTGCGTGTCATGCATGCCGTGGGTGCTGCTCGCTCCAGCGAGGGGAAGCGTTTCCTGAAGGCCCGCAAGAAGGCAGAGGTGTTCGATACGCCGTACTTCTCCGCAGACAACTTCGAGCTGGAAGCCGATCTGTCGGCGCTGGCCCGTGGTGACACTTGATTGGCCGATCCACATGCTGCTATCTCTCCAACAGGTCATCGAAGAGCGGCTGAAGACCGAAGGCGCAGGCAACGTCAAGTCGGACCGGTTCGCCGAGCTCGCGGGGCGGCTGATGGCCTCGGGTGTCTTGTGGCGAGACTATTCCCGCCCCGAGTCTGAGCTGTATGACGACGCCGCACAGTGCGAGCAACTGCTGCGCGAGTACTTCTCAACGATCGGCTTCGTCCTGACGCACGATGCCGACGCGACGATATTCCGCCTGTATCCGCCCGGCGAAGGGGGTGACGGCGACGAGGACGGCGTGAAGCGGCTGAAGGCGCGGCTGTCGCGTGACTTTGTGGCCGCGGCCATTGCCCTGCGCTTCCTGTACACCGAGGCGCTGACCGGCAAGCGTGAGCTGATCAATGAAGTGCTGGTGATCAGTCTGGAGGAGCTTTCCCAGTCGGTCGTATCGCTGTTGGCGCACCAGCTTCCGTCTTCGGTGGCCGACCGCCTCTCGCTGCTGAGAGACCTGCGCAAGCACCGCATCGTGCGCTTCAACGATGGTGAAGGTGCCGGCGGCATGGAGATGCTTCTGAGCGTTCTTCGGCCCGTGATGAGCTACGTGAGCGACGAGGCGCTGGAGGATGCGCTCGCGCTGGCCGCGCAAGCCGTTGCGGGGCGCGCGAAACGTGGACAGTCCGCGGAGACCCGGACTGACGCACCCGAGGTGCCGGCGGAGGAGAGCCGATGAAGATCTCCAAGCTCATCACCTGGCAATGGGGTTCGCTGGAGGCCAGGGAGTGGCCATTTGCCGACACGGTGTTGCTGACGGGCGAGTCGGGATCGGGCAAGTCGACCTTGCTGGACTCGATCCAGACGCTGCTCACAGCGGCGCACCACCACCTGGTGCAGTTCAACATCGGCCAGGACGAATCCACGCAAAGCCGGCGTGGTGGCAAGGAGCCTCGAACCTTAGCTGCCTACGCACTCGGTCAACAAGCTGACGGCGTCTTCCTGCGCAAGCGTTCGACGAGTTACGTGGCGCTGGTGTTCGAAGCCTCGGAAGGCGCGGGCGAAGAGGCGCAAGCCCTGACGGCCCTGATTGGCGTTGAGGCACACGAAGACGCTGCCAAGGCGGTGTTGTCACGCAGTCTCTTCTTCATCGTGCGCCGTGCGCTCGACCTGCAGCAGCTTCTACTGCGCACCGCAGACGGAATGCAGCCCGTTCCTGTGCCGGTCAAGGATCTCTACCTGCATCTGCAACACCAACTGCGGGTTGGCCCCGAGGTCGTGCAGCGCTTCGAGGACAAGAGCAGCTACCTCACGCACCTGTACGGCGCCATGATGGGCAAGACGGCGGTATCGGAGCCTGAAGCCTTCCGTGCCGCGAAGTCGATCGTGAAGGCCATGGCCTACAAGGAGCTCGGAAACGTCAACGACCTGGTTCGAGACGAGATCCTGGATGCGCACGACTTCAGTCGCGACCTGGACAAGATGCGCGAACTGATGCGATCGATGGCCAGTCTCAAGGCTGAGGCCGAGCGCTTGCAGCAGAACATCGAGCGACTGGAATCCGTCGAGGCCGCAGCCACACGTGTCATCGACGATGCTCGCCGCTATGTCGTGCACTGCATCGCCCACTCGATCCGGGCATTGGACGAGGCTGAGACCGATCTGGAGTCCGTGCGTCGGCAGATGAAGTTCCAGCACAAGCGCAATCAGTTGCTGGAAGAGCGGCTGCAGGGCTTGCGCGAGGGCCAGGCGCAGCTGAATGAACAGTTGGACGGCATCAAGGCCAAACTCGCCGCCAGCGACGTGGCACAACGCAAGTCGGCGTTGGAGAGCGAGGTACGCACACTCCAGGACCAGTTCCGTCGTCACTGGGCAGCCATAGGTCAAGCCGCCAAAGGTCTGGCCAGCATGGTGGCCCAGATGGAGCGCCTGCTCGGCTTGGATCTTGCGGAAGCGCCGGCGCTGGAGGCTGCAGTGGCGGCGCTCCGACCGGCGGCCCAGGCCGTTCTGAAGCCGTGGCCTGAACTGTTTGCCATGTGCAGCCAGGAGGCCAGGCTGGACGCCGTGTTCCCGGCCTTTGACCTGGAAAGCTTCGACGGAGACCTCGGCCGGCTGGAACATGGGATCCGTGGCCATGACGAGGCGCTGGCCGGCGCGGTCGTCATGGCCTTGACGACCGCGGGTCAGCAACTGGCCACCCTGGCGGACGACAAGGCGCAGCGCGACGCTGAATTGCGCCAGCTGCAGGCTGGCAAACCTCCTGCGCCTCCGGATGTGCGCACGGCTCTCGACCTGATCGAGCGAGAGCTGCCGCAGGCGCGGCCGCACATCCTGTCCCAACTCGTCGAACCCAAGGAGGGCAGCAGCTGGCAGAACGCGATCGAGGGCTACATGGGCGGCGACCGCTTTGCCTTGATCGTGGAGGCGGGATTCGAAGCGCCTTGCACACGCCTGGTGAAACGCCGGTTTCCTGTCCGCTCACCGAAGGTCGTGCAAGGAAGCAAGGCGATCGAAGACACGCGAGGTCGCTCGCTGGATGCGCGAGCGGTGCTGAACGAGTTGGTCTGCCCGCACCCGGTGGCCAAGGCCTTCCTGCTTGCTCAGTACGGCAGGGTGCGCAAAGTGGACTCCGAGGACGAGCTCGCACGAACACCCCAAGGTTTGATGGAGGAAGGCATCGGCAGCCGGGGCTACGGCATGTTCTCTTGCCGGGCATCCGACCACGACCTAGCTTTCGGCGAGGCAACGCGAAAGCGGCGTCTGGCCTGGTGCGAGCAGGAGTTGTCGCGCCTGACCGTGGAGATCCGCAAGATCGAGCATCTCCAGAGCTCGTTGAACCTGGTCCTGCGCATGTTCAACGGTGCTGCATTCACAGCCTTGGCGCCCTTGATGGAGGCTGTCCTCAGCAGCCAGCTGCAGTATTCCCATGCCGCACAGGCGCTTGCAGCGTTGGATCTGTCAGCGATCGAAGACCTGGAGGCGCAGCGGCGCCAGATCGAGGCCAGCATCGGTGAGTCCAAGAAGGCGTACGACACGGAAATTCTGCAGGTCGGCGAGAACAACAAGACCCTGAAGGACATGGGGGGGCGCGAGAAGATCCTGGTGGACCGAATTCCAGCCCTGCAGTTGGAACGCACCAATGCCATGGTCTGGGCCAGCCGCTTCGTCCAGGGCGCGCCGGAACTTGCGACCGAGTCGCAGTTGATCGATGAGGCCAGAGACCTCGCCGACAGTGCCGAGGTGACACTCGACGCGCTGCGTCATCGGGTCAGCGTTCTCGTTGAACGATTGCCCACATCGTTGCGCGAGCTGTCTTCTTGCGTCCAGACCTACCTGGTCGGCGTTCGAAATGACCAAGAGCGGTTCCTGTACACCGACCCGCCCAAGAGTTTCGACCGCATCGAGGCACTGCTGCCGCCCGTGATCGGGCTGCGACAGGTCGTGACCGAGCAGACACGTCGTCAACGGTCCATCGGCCTGGCCGAGAACCTGACGAAACTGAGAGAGGCGGAGTCCAGCTTCAACGCGGTGTTCACCACCAGCTTCTGCTTCAAGGTGCGCGATGAAGTTCGCCAGGGGGCATCCACGCTGCAGAAGCTCAACCGGGAGTTGAAGAACATCCGATTCGGCACCGACACCTTCGAGCTGGAATGGGCTTGGGTGCCGCGGCTGCAAAAGGTGTTCGAGTTCTTCGAGGCCATGGAAGGATTGGTGGACAGTCTGGAGAAGGACAGCGGATCCATCTTCGACTCACCCAGGCTGAGTGACGAGCACCGGCTGACGGCACAGGACATCCGTCGCTTGTTGCTGGCCAATGACCAAGGCGCCTCGGAGCGTGCCCTGAAGGAACTTGCTGACTATCGCAACTACCGCCGCTATGACATCATCCGGCACAGCCCTGTCGGGCAGACCAAGTTGTCCACCTGGGGCACCGGATCGGGTGGCGAGCTGGAAACACCGTTCTACGTCATCCGCTCAGCCGTGTTGGCACACGCGCTCGGGCACTTCGGCCGTGATCGCCGCGGCGCGCCGGCCCTGCGCCTGATGTTGTCAGACGAGGCGTTCTCCAAGATGGATGAGTCTCGGTCCCGCAGCGTGCTTCAGTTCTTGTCGCGGAGCCTGGGCTTGCAGCTGGTGGTGGCCATGCCGACTTCAAAGTCCGGGGCCGTCAAGCCGGAGTTCGACAAGGAGTTCACCTTCTCCAAGGTGCTGGCTTCCCGTGATGGCGCCGAGCTGTTCGTCAGCGAGGTTCAGGAGAAGACGCTCAAGCGTGAGCCCTTGGCCAGGCTCTGGGCAGCCCACGCGGAGCAAGCCCGGGAATCCGGGCGACTGGCTCACGAAGCCATGCAACGAGGGAACGCGCCGTCTGAAATTTCGGACATGCCGAGACCGGTGACAGGCGGAGATGACTGAGGCCTGGTTCCAACCGACGGGATCACCCGGTGACCTTGGTCCGCCACGCGATCCGATGCTCTTGCGTGTCGCCTCCCGGCTGCTCGCCAAGGCCGAGCGTTCAAACGACCCGCGCAGCACGCGGCTGAGGCTGGATCAGCGCGAGTTGCCCGAATTGCACGGGCAAGTCCATGCAGAGGCCGTCGGCCGCGTGGAATTGCTGCTGCGGGAGTTGTGCGGCACGGGGTGGGTCCGGTTGATCCTGGCCCCAGAGCGGGAGTTTGCCGGCTTCGTCGATCGCAAGCCACAGCTGGAGTTGATGGATTTCGATGCCCTGGCGGCATGGGCTGGCTACGCTCGTCGGGCGGACCACTGGCAGCGCCGTCTCGCCGCGCATCTCGAACAACACTGGGTAGATTCCGACGATGGTGCGAAGCGGTCGCTGATCGACTACCTGAACCGCAGCCCTCTCTCTGCGCTGTCGACGGTTTCCACCGAGGAGGCCGCGCGCTGCCTTCACGACCTCCGAGAGCTGTGCCTGTCCGGGGCGGCCATGCCGTTGCGCGAGGCATCGGCGCGTGTGTTCCACGGCAGATCGAAGGTGCTCGACACCAGAGACGAACTGCTGCGGCTCCTGGGTGCGACACCCGGGCAGTTTTGGGAGGCGCCCATACAGTTGCTGATCGATGTTCCTGCCTTCTTCGACGAGGCGCTGTTCATCGAGAACCTGGTGACCTTTGAACGGATGGCGGACGCGAGAGCGCCCGAATGGCAGCACAGCCTCCTGGTCTATGCCGCCGGCTTCAAGGGGAGTGCGAAGCGTCTTCGACATCGCGGTGGTTGTCGGGTTTACCTCCGGACGGCGATGACCGGTGCGCTGTCGGTGGACCCGCCCTCGGCACGAGGTCTGGCTGTTGTCAGCGATTGGCTGTTTGATCGCGCAGATCTTCCTGTACGGTTCTTCGGCGACCTGGACTACGCCGGCATGCAGATCCTTGCCAGCCTGAGAGAGGTGTTTCCCGATGCGATGGCTTGGCAGCCGGGCTATGCAGACCTCCTGGCGGTCCTTGCTTCAGGCGGAGGGCATATCCCGGAGACGGCGAACAAGGAGCGGCAGGCAGACCCTGAAACCACGGGGTGTGCTTACGCAGACGAAGTTCTTCTGACCGCACTTCGCGGTGCTGGGCGGTTCGTTGACCAGGAGGCGTTCGGGGCGGATCGGCAGTGATTTTCGGTCGCTGCTGACGAACCGGTCGGTGATGCCTCCGCATTGAACGTGGCGAAGCGCGACCGTCTCCGGCCGCTTCGCTGTTTGTGTGGGGCATCAGCCAGCGCATCCATGCGCCAGGGCTGAGCCATCTCGTCGAGAGGTGCGCCATGGCAGCAAGCGGTGTGACGTTCAAGCGCTTCCTGGATTCACGACGGAAGGACTTGCGCCGCATCGCCGCGCAGACCTGCGGCGAGTGCATGATCGACGACGTCTGCTCCGAGGCCTGGCTGGTCGCCGACGAGATTTCCAGGAAGCGCGGCTTCGCAGTCGACTTTCTGAACACGGACGACCAGGAGCAGTTGCTGTCCTGGCTTTATGTTCGCCTGGTGCGCTACGCGGACAAGAGCGTTCGCTACGCAGTCAAGCTGGATCGGGATTGGGACTCTGAAGATGCGGACTCTGCCGCTGGGGCGCTCGCCCGCCTGTTGACGGCCCCCGAGCAATTCGATCCGCTGAAGCGGCTCATTGAGGAGGAAAACCGGTTCGACCCGATGGCGCTGATCCAGTACAGCTACTCCCAGGCCTCTGCGTACGTGATCCTCCTGCATCGGTTCGATTGGGACTTGGCAAACCTGGCCGATCATCTGCGCGTCGTGGTGGCGACGCTCAGAACCAAAGTCTGTGCGAGCGGTGCCTGGATGGCCAACCAGCCATCGCTTTTCGACCGGATCAACACCGTCGAGTTGGACTTCTCGCCGAGGCTGGCCAAGCGCTACGCACCGGGCAAGAATGTTGAATCCAGCCAAGCCCAACTGGCTTGGTGTACGCCGGACTGGACCCCAGCCATCGAGGCGTAGCGATTGGGCTTGTCTACGACATCCCTGCTGATCGGGCCTCAGGCCCTCGAGCGCGTCGTGGACTGTCTACGACTTCGCTGTTGATGGCCCACCCGAAACGCTGTGTCGCTTACCTGGCGGAGCTGTCTACGACTCTATTGGCAACGAACATCAGGAGCAATCAAGCCGCCGGCCCGTAGCCAGTCTTCCGTGCGGGCCATGCCGACAGCCAGATCGATCGCCGGCCGGTAGCCCAGCACGGATCGCGCCTTGTCGATGCTGTAGCCCGCCTCTCGAGCCAGCATGGCCAAGGACGACGCGCTGACTTCTGTCTGCCGTCTGCAAACGTCGTGCAACCACCACTCGGTCAGGCGCGTCAGGCCTTGGGCCAGCGGCGTGGCCAATTTGACGGGCCCCCTGCGACGACGCAGCCAGCGGTGGTGATGGGCAAAGAACTGCTCGCAAGGCGTGTCGGTTCCGTCGGTCAGATTGAATATCTGGCCCGCGGCGCGCGCGCTCGCGGCGGCCGCCACGATGCCGTCGAGCAGGTTGTCGATGTAGACCGGGCTGAACACGCCGCGACCGTGGCGCGGGAGCAGGAACAGGTTCTTGCGAATCAGCTCCAGCGGGATCAGCACCCAGGGGCGAGAGCCCGGCCCGTAGACGTCGCCCGGGCGGATGATCGTGCAATCGATTTCGCCCGCGGCGTGCGCGGCCAGCACGGCGTGTTCGCTCGCCGCCTTGGCGTCGCAGTAGGGGTGGCCGCTCAGGGTGACGATCGGCGACGATTCGTTGCGCGTCGTGGTGAAGTCCAGACCATACGCCGCGATGGACGAGATGTGCACGAAGCGCGAGGCGCCGCCTTGCATGGCCGCGTCCAGCACGTGGCGCACGCTGCCGACGCTGACGCTTTGATAGAGATGCGCGGGCGCGCTGTTGGACACCACGGCCGCCGCATGCACGACCAAGTCGCAGCCGCGCGCCTGCCGCTGCCACGACCCCGGCTGCGCGACGTTCCCGGCGCACACCTGGCGTGACGGGTCGGCATGGAGATCGATGCCGCAGACCTCGCTGCCCAGCAACTGATAGCGCACCATCAGCGCGCGCCCGATGAAGCCGTTGGCTCCGGTGATGCAGATTTTTCGGGGAGCGCTCATGGGTCAGCGTGCGATGGCGCGGTCAACCACGAAGTCGCTGATCTTGCGGAGTGCGCCGGGCATGTGGCGGGCGAACCAGGCCGACAGGCGGGGCATCAGGCCGGGCACGATCATGAAACGGCGGCGCGCCATGCCCGCCAGCATTTCGGCGCAGGCGGCTTCTAGCGGCATGGTGCCCACGAAGTCCTTCAGGGCGGCGGCGGCCGGGTGCAGGGTCTTGCGTTCCTCGGTCACCATGGGGGTGGGCAGTTCGGCCGGGCAGCACACGCTGATGTCGATGCCGCGCAAGCGCTGCTCGATGCGCAACACCTCGGCCAGCCCGACCACGCCGAACTTGGAGGCCCCGTAGGCCGCGTACGCGAAGCTGCCGACCAGGCCGGCCATCGAGGCGATCAGCGTCAGATGCGAGCCGCGCCGCATGTGGCGCAGCACGGCCGACGCGAAGTGGCGCGCGCCGATCAGGTTGACGCCGATCACGCGGGTGAAGGTGGCGCCGTCGAGCTCCTCGAACGGCGCCGCGGCCAACACGCCCGCCGAATGGATGCACAGGTCGGGCGAGCCGAGATCGGCCACCGCGCGCTCCACGGCGCTGGCGATGGCGGCCTCGTCGGATACGTCGGCCGCGTAGCAGCGAATGCGCTGGTCCGGCCGGATGGCGTGCGCCCGAATGGCCGCGACGGCGCCCGGCGCCAGCGAGCGGTTGAAGATGGCCACGTCGGCTCCGCAACGCGCCAGCAGGATGCCCAGCTCGCGGCCGATGCCGCTGCTGCCGCCGCTGATGAACACGCAGCGCGGCACGCCGTGGGCCCAGGCGCGCGGTGAGGGCGCAGCGAACGTCATGCGCCGGCCTCTTGCAGGATCAGGTCGGCGGCTTTCTCGGCGATCATGATCGTCGGCGCGTTGGTGTTGCCGCCGATCAACGTGGGCATGACGGATGCATCCACCACCCGCAGCCCGGTCAGGCCGTGCACGCGCAGCCGGGCATCCACCACCGCCATCGGATCCGAGCCCATCTTGCAGGTGCCCACCGGGTGGTAGATGGTTTCCGCGTGCGAGCGGATGTAGGCCGCGATGGCGTCGTCATCTCGCCGCCGGGCGCCGGGCAGAAGCTCCTCGCCGCGATGCGGGCGCAGCGCCGGCATCGACAGGACTTCGCGGCACAGGCGCACGCCGGCGATCATCACCGGCAGATCGCGCGGGTCGCTCAGGTAACGGGGCTGGATGGCTGGCGCCTGGGTGGCGTCCGGCGAGACCAGGCGGATGTGCCCGTGGCTCCAGGGGCGCAGCTGGCACATGTGCAGGGTGTAGCCGTAGCCCAGAACCTGCCGCGCGCCGTGGTCGCGCATGATGGCCGGGATGAACTGCAGCTGCACATCGGGCCGCGGCAACTCGGGCGATGTCTTGAGAAACCCGCCGACTTCGACCGGGCCATTGCAGATGATGCCGCGGCGGCGCAGGTTGTAGTCCCACAGCGCCTTGATGCCGCGCGGCACCATGGCCAGCCCCAGCCCGTGGGTGCGTTTGGAGACGCAGCGGTGCTGCACCATCACGTCGAGATGGTCGAGCAGATGCTTGCCCACCCCGGGCAGCTCGTGGGCCGGCGCCACGCCAGCCTCGCGCAGCTCGGCCCCCGCCCCGATGCCCGAGAGCATCAGCAACTGCGGCGAGCCGATCGCGCCACCGCTGACGATGACCTCGCGGCGAGCGCGCAGGCTCAGGCGTTGCCCCTCGTGGACGAGATCGACGCCGGTGGCGCGGCGCCCTTGCAGCTCGATGCGCGTGGTCAGCGCCTTGACGAAGACCCGCAGGTTGGGCCGGTCGCGCGCGGGCTCCAGAAAGGCCCGGGCCGCGCTGCAGCGCTGGCCGTGGCGACGCGTCATCTGATACCAGCCCCAGCCCTCCTGCTCGGGCCCGTTGAAATCGTCGGTCGGCGCGTGCCCGGCCTGCAACCCTGCTTCGAGCGCGGCCCGACTCACGTCGTTCACGTCGCCCAGATCGCTGACCGTCAACGGGCCGCTGTCGCCGTGTTGCGCGTCGGCGCCGCGCAGTTGCCCTTCGGAGCGCCTGAAGTACGGCAGCACTTCGGCGTGGGACCACCCTTCGTTGCCCAAGGCGGCCCAGTCGTCGTAGTCGGTCGGGTGGCCGCGCGTGTAGAGCATCGCGTTGATCGAGCTGCTGCCGCCGAGCGCCTTGCCGCGCGGCCAGAAGAGGCGCCGCCCGCCCAGCTCGGCTTGCGGCTCGGTGTGGAAATGCCAGTTGTAGGTCCGCCCGGGCACGAGCAGGGCCAGCCCGAGCGGCGCGCGGATCAGCGGCGAGTCGTCGGGCCCACCGGCCTCGACCAGCGCCACGCGGCATCGCGGGTCGGCGCTGAGACGGTTGGCCAGCACGCACCCGGCTGATCCGGCCCCGACGATGACGTAATCGAAATCCAGCAAAGAAGCGCTCCTGGGCAGTCCATGATCCGCGTCCGGCTCGACCGCGATCGACACGAACACGGCCGCAACCTTATGGGCTTCGGGTACGCGTCGTCTTGACCTTTTTGACGGCGAATTTGACAATTTCGACCATGAAGCCGAGCGAACTCCAGCGTCTGCAAAGGCGCGATGTCGTCCATGGCCGCGTCCCGCTGACCTTCGTCCATTTGCTGGCGGCCTACCTGCACGAGCGCGGGGTTGCGCTCGACCGCGTGCTCGACAGCCCCTACCGCCAGGCCGCGATCGGCGACCTGGAGCAGTGCCCCGCCGAGGGCTTCTGCCAGATGCTGCTGCGGGCCGCGGTGCAGCTCGACGACCCCTTGCTGGGGCTGCATCTGGGCCAGAGCGCCCGCATCGCGCAGTTCGGCGCGCTGGGCTACGTGATGCAGTCGTGCGAGAACCTGGGGCAGGCCTTGATCCGCCTGGAGAAATACCACCGGCTGATCCACGACATCAACCCGATCGAGCACCGCGTCGAGGGGCCGAACGTCGAGGTGTGCTGGGGCATCGCCCACGGCAGGCCCGGAGCGCTGTTCGACGAGGCCGGCATCGCGGCCATCGTCAAGCTGTCGCGCGATCTGTGCGGGCAGGCGCCGCCGCTGGTGCGCGTCGATTTCGTCAACCCGCGGCCCAGCCAGATCCGCCCCTATCAGACCTTCTTCGGCTGCCCCTTGCGTTTCGACCAGCCCGTGTCGCGCCTGATCTTGCCGCTCGACAGCCTGGGCATGCCGCTGGCCAAGCCAGACCCGATGCTGCGCAAGCTCATGGAAGACCAGGTCGACTCGGCGCTGTCGCATCTGCCCGAGGCGGGCGATCTGGTCGAGGTGACGCGTCGCCTGGTCGCCAATCTGGCCAAGGACGGCATGCCCGAGCTGGATCAGGTCGCTCGCGCCATGCGTCTGGGCCCGCGCATGCTGTATCGCCGGCTGGCCGAGCAAGGGCTGAGTTTCAGGAGCCTGCGCGAAGCGGTGCTGCGGCAGATGGCCGAGCAATACCTGCGCGACCCCAACCTCTCGTTTGCCGACATGGCGCAGCTGCTGGGTTATTCGGACCAGACCGCTTTCACGCGGGCCGTCAGGCGCTGGACGGGAACCACCCCCACGCGCTGGAGGGCGCTCGGCGGCCGGTGACGCCAACTCGACGACCCGGCCGCGCGCCCGCGCTCAGGCTGCGGGCTTGCGCGAGCCCTTGTCCGCCAGCATGGCCCGCACGCCATGGCGAACGGCGTAGGCCAGATCGAGCGGAATCGACCATCGAATGCGGCGGATGACGCTGGCGCGCACGGCACGCTTGGTCGCGGCATGGGCGCGCATGTCGAGCTTGCCCAGCTGCCGCGCGAGTTGATACGCCCGGGGCAGCAGATCGGGCGCATCGACCAGCTCGTCGAAGAACCCGGCCGCCAGCGCTTCTTCGGTGGAGAAACACTTGGCCAGGTTGACCGCCGACTGGAACGCGTGGGGCGCCAGACGCTGCCGCAGCACGGCCGCCCCCACGCGAGGCATGTTCATGCCGAGCTCCACCTCGTTGGCCGAGATGCGGCCGTCGCCGCGCGTGCCGATCACGTAGTCGCCCGACACCATCAAGAAGACCCCCATGGCCAGCGAGTGCCCGTTGCACGCCATCACCACCGGGTAGGGGTGCGCCAGCAGCCGCGCCGTCAACGAATACCCGGCGACGAGCATTCCCAGCCCGCGCCACCCGCCGGCCTTGACGATCTTCAGGTCGTATCCCGCCGAGAACGTCCCCTCGCGGCCCGTGATCACCACCGGCACCCGATCGGCCAAGGCGCGATCCAGCGCGGCGTTCAGCCCGGCCAGACGCTCGGGCGGCAACGCGTTGCGCTTGCCGTCGTCCATCTGGATGACCGCCACGCCGTCTTGCAGCGAGTAAGACACGCAGGTATTGCTTTGATTCGCCATGGTTTCCTCAGTCATGCCTCATGTTGCTTGATTCTTGTCTCTGGTCTTTGCGTCGCGCGACGCCATCAGAGCGCTGCCGCCAGCCGCGCCGCCTGATCGATGGCCTTCTTGGCGTCCAGCTCGCCGGCCTCGAAGGCGCCGCCGATGACGTGCACCGAACGCCCTTGCGCCGCCAGCGCGTCGGCCAGCTCGCGCAACGGCACCTGGCCCGCGCACAGCACCACGTTGTCGCAGGCGATCCAGGTCGGCCTCTCGCGCTGCTCGCCGAAGCTCACGAGCAAGCCTTCGTCGGCGATGCGCTCGTAGTTCACCCCGCCAATCATCTCGACGTGCTTCATCTTCAGCGCGGCGCGGTGAATCCAGCCCGTGGTCTTGCCCAGGCCGCCGCCCAGCTTGCCCTTCTTGCGCTGCAGCAGCACCACCTCGCGCGCGGCGGGCACGGGCCTGGGGCCCTCGGGGCGCAAGCCGCCCGGGGCGTCGGCCGGGTCGGTGACGCCCCACTCTTGCATCCATGCCGCGAGGTCCAGCGCGGGCGACGGGTGTCCGCGGTCGTGCACCAGGTATTCGGCGACGTCGAAGCCGATGCCTCCCGCGCCGATGATGGCCACCTTGCGGCCCACCGGCTTCTTGTGGCGCAGCACGTCGAGGTAGCTCAGCACCTTGGGGTGGTCCTGACCGGGGATCCTCGGGTCGCGCGGCGTCACGCCCGTGGCCACGATGATCTCGTCGAAGCCGTCCAGCGCGGCGGCGTCCACACGAGTGTTCAGGCGCAGGTGCACGCCGGTGATCTCGATGCGCTTGCGAAAGTGCCGCAGCATCTCGTCGAACTCTTCCTTGCCCGGCACCTGGCGCGCCATGTTGAGCTGACCGCCCACCTCGGCGGCGGCATCGAACAACTCGACGTGGTGCCCCCGCTCGGCCAGATGCGTGGCGGCAGTGATGCCGGCGGGGCCGGCGCCCACCACGGCGATGCGCCTGGCCCTCGCTGCCGGCAAGAAGTTCAGCGTCGTCTCGTTGCAGGCGCGCGGGTTGACCAGGCAACTCGAGACCTGGTTCTTGAAGGCGTGATCGAGGCAAGCCTGATTGCAGGCGATGCAGGTGTTGATCTCGTCGGCGCGACCAGCCGCGGCCTTGGCCACGAAATGCGAATCGGCCAGCAGCGGCCGAGCCATCGAGACCATGTCCGCATCGCCGCGCGCCAGCACGGCCTCGGCGGTGTCGGGCGTGTTGATGCGGTTCGACGTGACCAGCGGCACGGCCACGCCCGCCGCCTCGAATTCGCGCTTGAGCTTGGCCGTGAGCCAGGTGAAGGCCGCGCGCGGCACGCTGGTGGCGATGGTCGGCACGCGCGCCTCATGCCAGCCGATGCCGGTGTTGATGAGCGTGGCCCCGGCGCGCGCCACCGCGAACCCCAGTTGGCGGACTTCGTCCCAGGTGCTGCCGCCGGGCACGCAGTCGATCATCGACAGCCGATAGATCACGATGAAATCGGGCCCCACCGCCTCGCGCGTGCGGGCCACGATCTCGACCGGCAGACGCATGCGATGGCTGAAGTCGCCGCCCCATGCGTCGTGACGCTGGTTGGTGTGCCGCGCCAGGAACTGGTTGATGAAGTAGCCCTCGGAGCCCATGATCTCGATGCCGTCGTACCCCGCCTCGCGGGCCCGCTCGGCGCTGCGCACGAAGGCCCGTATCTGCCGCTCCACGCCGGCGGACGACAACTCGAACGGCGTGAACATCGAGATGGGCGACTTGATGCGCGACGGCGCCACGGCCAACGGGTGATAGCCATAGCGACCCGCGTGCAGGATCTGCATGGCGATCTTGCCCCCGGCCTCGTGCACGGCACGCGTCACCACCTGATGGCGGCGCGCCGACGAGGCGCTGCTCATGCGGCCGGCCAGCGGCTTCACCCAGCCCGCGATGTTCGGCGAGAACCCGCCGGTCACCATCAGACCCACGCCCCCCTCGGCCCGCTCGCCGAAGTAGGCGGCCAGCTTGCCGAGGTCGCGGCCGTCTTCGAGGCCCGTGTGCATCGACCCCATCAGCACGCGGTTCTTCAGCGTGGTGAACCCCAGATCCAGCGGCTGGAGCAGGTGGGGATACGGTGACGGGCTTGGCTGCGAGGAGTGCGGCATGATGATCGCGTTCAGGACGCCGTAAACGGCAAACGGGAATCCTATCCTTGTTGGACAGATTCGAGCCGCTTCGCCACGCGGGCGTGCCGGCCGGCGTCCCGCGCGAAATCAAGCCGCCTGACGCAAGGCGCGGGCCGCCGCCACCATGTTCGCCAAGGCCGGGATCACCTCGGCCCACTGACGGGTCTTCAAGCCGCAGTCGGGATTGACCCACAAGCGTTCGGCCGGGATGCGCTCGGCGGCCTTCTTCATCAGGTGCACGATGTGCTCTTGCGTCGGGATGTTCGGCGAGTGGATGTCGTACACGCCCGGGCCGATCTCGTTGGGGTAGTTGAAGTGGTCGAACGCATCGAGCAGCTCCATGTCGGAGCGCGAGGTCTCGATGGTGATCACGTCGGCATCCATGTCGGCGATGGCCTGGATGATGTCGTTGAACTCCGAGTAGCACATGTGGGTGTGGATCTGCGTCTCGTCGGCCACGCCGTTGGCGGCGATGCGAAACGACGCCACGGCCCAGTCCAGATACACAGGCCATTGAGCCTTGCGCAAGGGCAGGCCTTCGCGCAGCGCGGCCTCGTCGATCTGGATCACGCGCACGCCAGCCTTTTCGAGATCCAGCACCTCTTCTCGAATGGCCAGGGCCAGTTGGTAGCACGACACCGAACGCGGTTGGTCGTCACGCACGAACGACCAATTCAAGATCGTGACCGGGCCGGTCAGCATGCCCTTCATCGGACGCGAGGTGAGCGACTGCGCATACCGGCTCCAGACAACAGTCATCGGCTGGGGGCGGCTGATGTCGCCGAACAAGATGGGCGGCTTCACGCAGCGCGAACCGTAAGACTGCACCCAGCCGAACTGGCTGAAGGCATAGCCGTCGAGCTGCTCGCCGAAGTACTCGACCATGTCGTTGCGTTCGGCTTCGCCGTGCACCAGCACGTCCAGCCCCAGCGCCTCTTGCTCGCGCACGCTGCGCGCGATCTCGGCTTGCATCGCGGTTTGGTAGCCGGCTTCGTCAAGCCGCCCCGCCTTGTACTCGCTGCGCGCATGCCGAATCTCTGCCGTTTGCGGGAACGAGCCGATGGTGGTGGTCGGGTAGGCCGGCAGCTTCAGCCAGGCGGCCTGCTTGGCGGCGCGTTGGGCGTGGGGGCTCTTGCGCTGGCCCAGCTCGGCAGTCAGCTGGGCCACCACCGCCTGGACCGCCGGGTTGTGCACGCGCCGCGAGTTGCGGCGAGCCTGAATCGCGGCCTGGTTGGCGTCGAGCTCGGTCTGCACCGCCGAGCGGCCGAGCTTCAGGGCGGTGGCCAGCACCTGCAGCTCGTCCAACTTCTGCACGGCGAAAGCGAGCCACGACTTCACGTCGGCGTCCATCAGCTGCTCGCTGTTCAGATCGACCGGCACATGCAGCAGCGAACACGACGGCGCCATCCACAAGCGCTCGCCCAGGCGCGCGGCCAGGGGTTCCAGCCAACCGAGTGTCGCGATGAGATCGGTCTTCCAGATGTTGCGCCCGTTGATCACCCCCAACGACAACACCTTGTGCGTGGGCAGCAGGTTGAGCAAGGGCAGGACGTCGTCGCGCCCGCTGATCGCGTCCAGGTGCAGGCCCGCCACGGGCAGGTTGGCGGCCAGATAGAGGTTCTCGGCCAGCGGGCCGAAGTACGTAGTCAGCAGCAGCTTGACGCGGCAGCTCTTGAGGTGGTGATAGGCCAGGTTGAAGGCGTGTTGCCACTCGGCAGCCAGCTCGGTCACCAGGATGGGCTCGTCCACCTGCACCCACTCCACGCCCTGCGCGGCCAGCGCGTCCAGCAGCTCCGCGTAAACGGGCAGCAGCCGCTCCAGCAAGGCCAGCTTGTCAGACGCGTCCTTGGCCTTGCCCAGCGCCAGATACGTCACCGGGCCGATGATCACGGGCTTGGCGTTCAAGCCTTGCTGCCGCGCCTCGGCCAGTTGGCTCAGCAGACGCGAGGCATCGAGCTGAAAGGTGGTTGTCGCCGAGAACTCGGGGACGATGTAGTGGTAGTTGGTGTCGAACCACTTGGTCATCTCACCCGCTGCGACCCCGCCGCCACAACAGCCGGCATGGGCTTCGGCCGTTTGAGCCGACCGACCGCGCGCGACGCGAAAGTAGTTGTCGAGCACGTCGCCATGAAAGCCCCGCACACGCTCAGGCAGGTTGCCCAGCGTGAAACTCATGTCGAGCATCTGGTCGTAGAACGAAAAGTCGCCTACCGGTGTGAGATCGAGTCCGGCCTGATCGGCCCAGTGGCGTTGGCGCAGCCGCGCCCCCAAGAGCAGCAAGTCATCACGGGTGGACGCGCCTTTCCAGTAGGACTCCAGCGCGAACTTCAATTCACGCTGCGCGCCAATGCGAGGGAAGCCGAGGTTGTGTGTCGTGGTCATGAGCAATGCGATAGCTGTTTCAACAATGAACGCAAGGCTACGCACGCACACCCATGAAGTAAAATGGTATTAATTCAACAATCAATGAAATCCACTCATTCATCATGTTGGAGCGCATGCACCTGGCCATCGTGCAAGAGGTCGAAAAGCAAGGCTCGTTGACCGCCGCCGCCGAGGTGTTGTGCCTCACGCAGTCGGCGCTCAGCCACTCGATGAAGAAGCTTGAGCAGCAATTGGGCATCGACATCTGGTTGCGCGAAGGCCGCAGCCTGCGGCTGACGCAGGCGGGGCAATACGTGCTGGCGGTGGCCAACCGGGTGCTGCCGCAACTGGCTCTGGCCGAAGAACGCCTGCACCAGTTCGCGCAGGGCGAACGCGGCACGCTGCGCATCGGCATGGAATGCCACCCTTGCTACCAGTGGCTGCTGAAGATCGTCTCGCCATACCTTGCAGCGTGGCCCGACGTCGATGTGGACGTGAAGCAGAAGTTTCAGTTCGGCGGCATCGGCGCGCTGTTCGGCTATGAGATCGACCTGCTGGTGACGCCCGACCCGCTGCACAAGCCGGGGCTGCACTTCGAGCCGGTGTTCGACTACGAGCAGGTGCTGGTGGTGAACCGCGACCATCCCCTGGCCGACGCGGGCTACATCAAACCGAGGCAGTTGACTGGCGAGGTGCTCATCACGTATCCCGTGCCCACCGACCGGCTCGACATCTACACCCGGTTCCTGATGCCAGCCGGCATCTCACCCCGGCGGCACAAGGCCATCGAGACCACCGACATCATGTTGCAGATGGTCGCCAGCGGCCGGGGCGTGGCCGCGCTGCCGCGCTGGCTGGTGCAGGAATACGCCAAGAAGATGGGCCTCGTGGCCGTTCGCCTGGGGCCGCGCGGCATAGGCAAGCAAATACACCTGGGCGCCCGCGAGGCGGATCTCGACATCGACTACCTCCAGGCCTTCATCGACCTGGCGCGACGCTCGGCCCGGCAGCCTTAGCCTGGTCTACCGACACCCCTCGTCCGTCGCAGTCAGTTGCGGCCCGATGAGCGGGTAGCGCCACATCTGACCAGCCATCGCCTTGGCCAGCGCGAACATGCCGCACAGCACCAACGCGCCGTGGATGCAGACGAAATAGGTGAGCACGACCACCCATGTCCACGGCCAATGCAGCCCACCGAGGGCAACCAGGCCGGCCGACAGGCACACGATCAACCCGCCGCCGACCACGCTGACGTAGGTGGCCTGACGCAAATGCTGACGCGCCAGCGGCGGCGCGGCGTCCTTGTGCCTGAACCACAGCCAGACCAGCGCCGCGAAGGCGATGCCGGGCGCCAGCAACAGATTGGCGAGGTACAGCGCTTCGGCAATCACCGCCAAACGCTGACCGTCGGGTTCGGCTGCCCCAGCCATGGCATTCATGCGTTTGAACGCCAGCGCCTCAGCACCGACCCGAGCGCCGGCTGCGCGGCTGCAGCTTGTCGAGCTCGGCCAGTTGCTGCCTGAGCAGGATCAGCAAGGTGCGCGCGTCGTCCACCGGCAGCGACAGGCAACTGGTGACGCCATCGTCGTCTCGCGCCGAACGCGGCTGCACCAGCACGTCCACGCCGAGCTCGATCAGGCCCTTGAAATGCCTGGCTGATTTCAGGCGCTGGATTTCGATGTCGTAAGTCTTCATGTGCGTTCTCTCGCGTCGCTAGCCACACAGGATTGTCGGCGCAACACCTGCCAGCCGGCAACGCAACCTGCCAACGCACGATCAACTGCCCATCGCCATCCGCGCCGCGCCCATTCGGGCAACCATGGCGGGCGCAGCCGGCTCGAAGCGCAGACAGGGGTCTTCGACCGGGCCGTCGCGCAGGATCTTGATGTCGTTGAGGTAGTGCATCTGCATGATCCAGGGCGCGCCCTCGGTGCCCTGGCGCGGCAGGTGGTCGAGCATGCGCTGCACGTAGCCGGCGCCGAAGTTCAGCAGGGGTTGGGTCGGCATGTCGGACGTGGGCAGCTGCGGCGTGCAGACCGCGTGGCCGCGCTGATCCATGTGCGCCAGCAGGCGGCAGAAGTGCTCGCCCACCAGGCCCACCTTGAGCGTCCACGACGAGTTGGTGTAGCCGATCATGAAGGCGAAGTTGGGCAGGCCCGACAGCATCATCCCCTTGAAGGCCACGCACTTCGACATGTCCACCGGCTTGCCGTCGAGCGAGATCTCGATGCCGCCGAACACCTGCAGGTTGAAGCCGGTGGCCGGCACCACGATGTCAGCCGGCAGCTCCTGGCCCGACTTCAGGCGGATGCCCGTTTCGGTGAAGGTCTCGATGTGGTCGGTCACCACCGAAGCCTTGCCCTGTTTGATGGCCTTGAACATGTCGCCATCGGGCACGGCGCACAGGCGCTG
Source organism: Aquabacterium sp. (assembly GCF_041915145.1). Lineage (GTDB taxonomy): Bacteria > Pseudomonadota > Gammaproteobacteria > Burkholderiales > Burkholderiaceae_C > Aquabacterium. Next base: position 34,117 of record NZ_JAYSBZ010000003.1, read on the forward strand.
ATCCCACGGGTTGTAGGGCGGCTTGAAGTGCGTGTCGACCGGGTAGCCATCAGGCAGCATCTTCTTGTTGCCCAGCCGGATCAGCCAGCGCATGAAGTTCGGATAGGTCTGGCACAGGTGATACGACACGCGCTGGATGCGGATGTTCTTGTAGCGCGTGGCGGCGTACGCCCACTTGGCAGGCAGCACCTTGTTGAACAGGTTGGCGATGGGGTCGGCCCCCGGCAACGACACCACATAGGTCGGCGTGCGCTGCAGCATGGTCACGTGCTGCGCCTGCTCGGCCAGCGCGGGCAGCAGCGTGACCGCAGTGGCGCCGCTGCCGATGATCACGACGCGCTTGTTGCGGTAGTCGAGCTGCTCGGGCCACTGCTGCGGGTGCACGACCGGCCCCTTGAAGCGCTCGAGGCCCGGGAACGCCGGCATGTAGCCCTGGTCGTAACGGTAGTAGCCCGACGCGGCAAAGAGCCACGCGCAGGTCAGCTTTTTGCGCTCGCCGTCTTGCAATTCGACCTCGACCGTCCAGCGCGCGTCTGGGCTCGACCACGCGGCGCTGCGCACCTTGTGGCCGTAGCGGATCTTGCGGTCAATGCCGTCCTCGGCAGCCGCCTCGCGCAGGTACGCCATGATCTCGTCGCCCCCGGCAATGGCCCGACGGCTGCGCCAGGGCTTGAACTCGAAGGCGTAGGTGTGCAGATCGGAATCGGAGCGGATGCCGGGGTAGCGGAACAGGTCCCACGTGCCGCCCAGCGACTGCCGGGATTCGAGGATCGCGTAACGCTTGCCGGGCAACTGCTTCTGCAGATAGTGCGCGAGGCCGATGCCGGAGATGCCGGCGCCGACGATCAGCACGTCGACATGTTCTGCGGATTCAATGGGATGCACTGCCACGTGAAGATCCTCCAAACGCGCAAGAGCCGCGACAACTGCAGCTTGGCGCACCATTACGCACCATTACGCACCAAAACCGCCCCGGCTCACGGGCACGCGCGCCCCGGAATTTCCCTAGCCGCCCCGGCGTCACACCCGCTTTGCGCAGGCGGCGGCCCAACCGGCCCGCCCCGCCAAAACCGTGCCCTAAACTTGCCGGCACATGAAGAGCAAGCCCAACGCTGCCGCTCCAGCGCGCGGCGCCACCTCAGCCGATCACGCACCCCCCGCCGCGCTGCGCGCCCACGACGACACCCGGCTGCACGTGCATCACTGGCCCGTCGATCGCCCCAAGGGCACGGTGCAGCTGATCCATGGCATGGGCGAACATGCCGGGCGCTTCGACGAACTGGCCCGCTTGTTGAACCAGGCCGGCTGGGCCGCCGCCGCCATCGACCACCGCGGACACGGCCGCTCCGAAGGCCCACGCGGCGCGCTCAAGCATGCACACGATCTGCTGCACGACCAGGCCTTGCTCTACGACGCCATCGCCCGCGCCTACCCCGACCGGCCGCGCGTCGTGCTCGGGTCGAGCATGGGGGGCGCCGTTGCGGCCCGCCTGAGTTGCTCGCTGTCAGCGGCCGAGGCGGGCGAACCGTGGGCGCGCCCGTTGCACGGCGCGATCCTGGCCGCACCGGCGCTGCAGCCCACCATGAGCATCACCCAGCGCGCGCTGCTGTCGTCGCTCGGTCGCCTGGTGCCGGACCTGGCCGTGCCGGCGGGCTTTCGCCACGAATGGATCACGACCAACCCCGACGTGCTGCACGAGATCGCAACCGACCCGCTGCTGCATGAGCAACTCACGCCGCGCCTCGCGCAATTTCTGCTCGACTCGGGCGAAGCGGTGTTTGCACGCGCCAAACAATGGACGGTGCCCACGCTGATGCTCTATTCCACCGCCGACCGGCTCGTGATGGCGGCGGGCTGCGAGCGCTTCGTCCGCCAGGCCCCCGCCAGCCTGGTGCGCGCGCACGTCTACGACCATCTGGCCCACGACCTACTGCACGAGCCCGACCGCCAGCGCGTGTTCGCCCACCTGCTGGGCTGGCTCGCCGCGCTGAAGGTATAGACATGGTGCAGCAACCCCACGAGACGCCGACCACGCGCACGCTCTTGCTGCAAGCCGCGGCGGCCGAGTTCATCGAATTCGGCTTTGGCGCCACCGACACCAACCGCATCGCCCGGCGCGCGGGCTTTGCCCCGCAAACCTTCTATCGCTGGTTTACCGACAAGGCCGAGATCTTCATCGAGGTGCTCGGCATCTGGGAAGAAGCCGAGCACGCCATCCTCGAAACCATCTTTCTGCAGCCGCCGCTGCCCAGCGAAGAACTGGCCGAAGCCTGCGTCGAAAGCACGCGGTCCTTCTTGATCTTCCGGCGCAACCTGCGCGCCTTGTCGATCGACCACCCGCAGATCCGCCAAGCCCGCGCCGCCGGCCGCAAACGGCTGCTGCGCCAGCTCAGCCAGTGGAACCCTCACATCGACGCCGAAGAGCTCGCCTCGCTGCTGATTCAGTTCGAGCGGCTCTGCGAAGCCTTGGCCGAAGGCGAGTTCGAAGACCTGGGCCTGAGCGGCCGCGCCTCGCTTAAGGCGCTGGCCCGCATCATCGATGCGATGCGGCATGCGCCAGATGGGCCGAAGAAGAAGCGGGTGGCGGCCAAGAGGGTGCCGCGCTGAGGGGATTGGCTGCTGATGCGACAGAGCGGCTGGGGCTGCTGTCAAAAGCAGACACATCTTGGCAATCACTATCAGGCCTCACATCACGCAACCGTCGAGACGACGCCCGAATCTAAAGATTACATAGCGCGGCCCGCTGCTAAGGACGACGTTGGCTCACATAATTAAAGTAGCAGCGGAGTCTGCTGACCTCGTGAAAAAACCTGAAGGCCCAAAACATGATCACGACCCTACTGCTTGATGACTGGAAGAGTTATGCAAGCTCTAGATTGCAGATCGACGCAATAACTGTGGTCATTGGAACCAACGCAAGCGGTAAGTCCAATGCTTTAGATGCGTTAGCTTTCCTGAATCGCCTATCGACAGGTGCCCTCTTGAGTTATGCGCTGCAAGGTGACAGCAACCTAGCACCGTTGCGAGGTGGCGTTGAGTGGGCGGCTCGTAGGCCTGCTAATTCCTTCAGTGTGGGCGTTGTCTGTCAGGCCGATGATCGGCTGACCGAGTTTCACTACGTACTTGGCTGCTCGGTACACGATGGTCGATGCGATGTCCTGTCCGAGGAACTTACCAGACGCCGCTTCAAGTTGACCAAGGGTGAGCGGAAAGTTGAAACCGGTAAGGTGCGTTTGCTCTGGACTGATCCATGCGAGTTGCGCTCGCCCACGATTGTCGTTCGCCTATATAACGGCAAGAGTGGTACGAAGCGGGATTTGGCGAGAGCGCAGCCGGCGCTATTTCAGTTGTACGGTCAGAAACTTCCTCAGGACACCGATGTGGGCGTCAATGAGGTCATCAGGTCCCTACGAGATATCTTCGTTTTGGACCCCATCCCGTCTCATATGAGAACCTACTCTCCGCTCGCAGACAAGCTCGACTCCGACGCGCGCAACATTGCCGGAGTCATCGCGGCAATGCCTGCATCGCAAAAGGCCGAAATTGAGCGAGTACTGAGCCAGTACGCTGCGAAGCTTCCCGAGCGTGACATCAAGCGGGTCTATGCCGATCCAGTAGGCAAGTTCGGTTCGGACGCGATGTTGTATTGCGAAGAAGAATGGGGGGGAACCGAGAACCCTCCAACTGTAGATGCGCGAGGAATGTCGGACGGCACGTTGCGCTTCCTGGCCATCCTGACGGCACTCCTGACGCGCCCCAAAGGTAGTCTGCTGGTCATTGAGGAGGTGGACAACGGGTTGCACCCATCTCGAGCGAGCATGCTGCTACAAATGCTCAAGGACGTAGGAGCGACCAGGGAAGTAGACGTTCTCGCAACCACCCACAACCCAGCACTCCTGGACGCTATGGGCAGTCGCATGGTTCCATTCATCACAGTTGCACACCGCGACCCGACCAACGGGCACAGTGTTCTAACTCCCCTGGAAGACTTGGCAGACCTTCCTCGGTTGCTTGCGCAAGGGTCGATAGGCCGCCTCTCTAGCCGGGGTTTGATTGAGCGCAGCCTTCAGGAGCAGCTTCCCCTTGAGTTCGCTGATGGCGTGGCAGCTCATGAGTAAACGTGTTCTGATCATCGACACATCGGTGCTTTGCTGCTGGTTGAAAGTACCTGGCAAGGACACCGCGGGGCCAGATGGGGACACGTGGACCTACGAGCGAAGCGAACAAGTTCTGAGTCAAGCTATCAAAGACGGGGCTACTCTTGTACTGCCGTTGGCCGCGCTTATCGAGACGGGAAACCACATCGCACAATGCAACGGTGACCGCTACCTCCTTGCCGGGCAACTTTCCAGACTACTAACTGAATCGGTAAACGGCAGAAATCCTTGGGTGCCGTTCTCCGGGCAGGAAGAACTATGGGGCCGTGAAGCGCTTCTAAGGCTCGCCGATTCATGGCCTGCGCTTGCCGCAGGGGGCACCAGCATCGCTGATGCGACGATCAAAGACGTTGCAGAGTTTTATGCTGAAACAGGGCTCCACGTTGAGATCGTTACTGGCGACCAAGGATTGCGTGCATATACCCCCGCTGCGCCTGTCGTTCGTCCCCGTCGGCGTGGTGGAATGTAGCCATGAGAGTCGACCCCGATGTGCTGAGGCTTCTTGCCCTCTGCTGGCACGAGTGCATGGACGAGACTTCGAACACAACTCATTCATCAGGCACCAGAAAATGGGCGCCATGACTTAAAGAGTGAAAGGCGGATTGGGGACTTTGGGGCGAAAGAGCAAGCCCCACAACCCCATCCATGAGCACTCCCGCCCGGATCGCGCAGCCCCTCATGCCTGTTCGTCAACTTCCCCATCCCGTCAGCCCTCGCCGACCAACAGCGACCTGATCAATCACCACAGTGCGTGCTGCGCAAGAGCGATGCGGTGCCCCACAAGGTCTTGCCCGAGCAACCCGGCAAGGCCCAAGCAGACTCGGCACAATCGAAGCCCGTTTGACTTCGACTCGAAAGACCCGGCGATAAACCCGCTGCGCGAGGTTTGGGCCCAACGGCCGTTTGTGCGTTTCTGGCTGTCGCGTCTGGCCGGTATCACGGCCAATCAGATGCTGATGGTGGCGGTGGGTTGGCACATGTACGACCTCACGTCGAGCGCCTGGGACCTGGGCCTGGTCGGGCTGTTTCAGTTCGTGCCGGCCCTGGTGATGACGCTGCCCGCCGGGCACGTGGCCGATCGCCACCACCGGGCCCGCATCTTCGCCATCAGCCTGTTTGCCCAGGCCTGCGTGGCCGGGCTGCTGCTGTGGGCCACCGAGACGGGGCACGCGTCGCGCACCTTGATCCTGGCCCTCTCGGTGGTGCTCGGCTTGGCACGGTCATTCCAGATGCCCGCGCAGCAGGCCTTGACGCCGCTGCTGGTGCCCAGCCGCTTGCTGCAACAGGCGATTGCGCTGAGCTCCAGCGGCATGGAGATCGCCGTCATCTGCGGCCCGGCCCTGGGCGGCTTGCTCTACACCCTGGGCGCCGCGGCGGTGTACCTGACCTGCGCCACCTTGCTGACCGTGGCGGCCGCGCTGGCCTTGACGGTGCGCTATGCCTTCGCGCCCGGCACCCACTCGCGCTCCTGGCGCGACATCTTTGCCGGACTGCATTTCGTGTGGGAGCGCAAGGTGCTGCTGGGCGCGACCACGCTCGATCTGTTCGCCGTGCTGCTCGGCGGCGCCACCGCCCTGCTGCCGATCTTTGCTCGCGACATCCTGCACACCGGCCCCGTCGGGCTGGGCCTGCTGCGCGCCGCGCCTGCGGTGGGCGCCTTGTCGATGTCGCTGGTGCTGACGCGCTGGCCGCTGGAGCGCCGCGTGGGCCCGCGCCTGCTGGCTGCCGTGGCGGTGTTCGGGCTGGCCACGCTGGTGTTCGGCCTGTCGTCGAGCTTCTGGTTGTCGATGCTGGCCCTGGCCGCCACGGGCGCGGCCGACAACATCAGCGTCGTCACGCGCCTGACGCTCACGCAGCTCGAAACGCCCGACGACATGCGTGGCCGCGTCGCCGCCGTCAACTCGATCTTCATCGGCGCGTCGAACCAACTCGGCGAGTTCGAATCGGGCTTCACCGCCGCCCTGTTTGGCGCGGTCGGCTCGGTGGTGCTGGGCGGCGTGGGGTCGATGCTGATCGCCGCGCTGTGGGTCAGGTTGTTCCCGAGCCTGGCTCGACGCGATCGCATGAGCCACGACGCACCCGCGCCGTAACCACCCGCACCAGGCCCGCCCCGGCCGGGTCGGCCAGCGGCTGGCCCTGCAACACGCGGCGCGGGTCGAGCAGCTCGGCCCGGTCGAACCCTGCCTGATGCAGCGCCGCCGTCGCGGCCGGCGCGGTGTCGAAGTGCCACTGCACGCGGCCCCGCACCACCGCCTGCAGCACGACGCGAAACGGCCTGATCAGCCAGCTGTGGTCCAACTCGTTGAGGTGCAGGTCTGACAGGTACACCCCGCTCTCGAAGGTCTGCAAGACCTGCGCGAAGCGGGCCCACAAGTCGAGCACCGCCGGTTTGTTGAGGTACATCAGCAGGCCCTCGGTGATGATGGCCACGCCGATGCGCGGGTCGAGCCGGCTGACCACGGCCGACAGCGAGAGCGGGCCCGACGCGGCCGTGGCGTCGAAGGGCAGCACCTCGTGGCCGGCGGCCAGCAGGCCGGCGCCGCGCAACAAGTCGAGCTTGAGCGCGGCCATGTGCGGCAGGTCGGCTTCGACGTAGCGCAGGCGGTCGCCGTAACGCTGCTTGAAGCGCCAGCCGCGCGGGCTGAGCCCGGACGCCACCTCGATCACCTGCCCGACCTCGCCACGCGCGATGGCACGGTCGAGCTCGAGATCGATGGCGCGGTGCCGCGCCAGCAGCAGGCCCTCGACCGATGGCGAGCCCACGCGACGCGCCAGTGCGTCGATCGGACGCATCAGCGCGACCAGGCGGCGTCCGCGCGGCGTGGCAAAGGCCGGGTGCGACAGCCCGTTGTGAAACCACGTGTAGCCGGTGTAGTGCGCGGTCAGGCCGATCTGCGCGCCGTTGTGCTGGGTCATGTGCCTCCTTTGGCCCGCGAGCGCGGCGGGCCGTTGAGCGTGCGGCTCAGCCCGCCAGGGCCTGGTCGAGATCGGCCAGCAGGTCGTCGATGTGCTCGATGCCGATCGACAGGCGCACCGAGTCCTCGCCCACGCCGGCCTTGGCCAGTTCCTCGGGCGACAGCTGGCGATGGGTGGTCGAGGCCGGGTGCGTGGCCAGCGAGCGCACGTCGCCGATGTTGACCAGGCGAGTGAAGAGCTGCAGCTTGTCGAGAAAGCGCGCCCCCGCCTCGCGGCCGCCCTTGATGCCGAAGGTGACCAGGCCCGAAGCCTTGCCCTTCAGGTATTTGCGGGCCAGCGCGTGGTCGGGGTGATCTTCGAGGCCGGCGTAGTTGACCCACGCCACCTGCGGCCGGCTCTTGAGGTGCTGGGCCACCTTGAGCGCGTTGTCGTTGATGCGGTCCATGCGCAGCGGCAGCGTTTCGATGCCTTGCAGGATCTGGAAGGCGTTGAACGGCGAGATGGCCGCGCCCATGTTGCGCAGCGGCACCACGCGGGCACGACCGATGTAGGCGGCCGGGCCGAGCGCCTCGGTGTAGACCACGCCGTGGTAGCTCACGTCGGGCTCGTTGAGGCGCTTGAAGCGCTCTTTGTGCTGCGCCCACGGGAACTTGCCGCTGTCCACGATGGCGCCGCCCAGCGAGGTGCCGTGGCCGCCGAGGTATTTGGTCAGCGAGTGCACGACGATGTCGGCCCCGTGCTCGAACGGACGGCACAGGTAGGGCGACGGCACGGTGTTGTCGACGATCAGCGGCACGCCGTGACGATGCGCGATCTCGGCGATCTTGGCGATGTCGGTCACGTTGCCGGCCGGGTTGCCCAGCGACTCGACGAACACGGCCTTGGTGCGCGCATCGATCAGCGACTCGAAGCTGTCGGGGTTGCGGTGATCGGCAAAGCGCGTGGTGATGCCGAACTGCGGCAGCGTGTGCGCAAAGAGGTTGTAGGTGCCGCCGTACAGCGCGGTCGAGGCGACGATGTTGTCGCCTGCCTCGGCGATGGTCTGGATGGCATACGTCACCGCCACCTGGCCCGAAGCGAGCGCCAGCGCGGCGATGCCGCCTTCGAGCGCCGCGACGCGCTTTTCGAGCACGTCCTGCGTGGGGTTCATGATGCGGGTGTAGATGTTGCCCGGCACCTTGAGGTCGAACAGATCGGCACCGTGCTGCGCGCTGTCGAAGGCGTAGGCCACCGTCTGGTAGATCGGTACCGCGACCGCCTTGGTGGTCGGGTCCGGCTCGTATCCGGCATGCACCGAGAGGGTTTCAAACTTGAACGAAGGGGTCGTCATGACGCGCGCTCCTGGTGTGGTTTGGTGAGGTTGCGAATGTAAGCCCGGGCTTCAACGCCGACGGCGCGCGGTCATGCGAGCCGCATGAGTGAAATCCCTCATCCGACCTGGCTCAACCGGTTGGGGCGGGCCGAAAATTGGAATACGCTGCGCACCGGTCTTGGTTCGCCTCCGTTGCCTGTTTTTCAACCGTGCTCGATCTCGCTCATTCGATGCCTCGCCATCTCGCTTGCCCATCGACAAACCCACAGCGGCGACGCGTCTGGCGCGGCGTCGCGCGGGGTGCGGTCTGGCTCGCGATGGCGGGGCCGTTGGCGGCCGCCGCCACACCGGCCACCGGGTTGTGCGAAAGCGGACAGCGGCAGTCGCCCATCGACATCACGCTCACCCAGCCCCAGGCGCTGCCGGCCCTGCAGACGCTCTACCCGCCGCCCGGCCCGCGCTCGCCGCTGCGGGTGGTGAACGACGGCCACACGGTGCGCGTGCGCTTCGCACCGGGCAGCCACCTGCTGATCGGGCGCGAGGCGCTGACGCTGCAGCAATTTCACTTCCACACGCCGGGCGGCGACCAGCTTCGCGGCGAGTCCTTCCCGATGGCCATGCATTGGCTGCACAAGCGCGCGTCGGGCCAACTGGTGTCGATGGTCGTGCTGTTTCGGCTGGGCGCCGACAACGCCGCGCTGGCCGAGCTGCTGCCGCATCTGCCGGCGGCGGGCGAGCCCGAACGGCCGCTCGCGCTCGGCACCGCGTTCGACCCCACCCGCTTGCTGCCCGCCCACCGGGGCTACTACGCGTATGAAGGTTCGCTCACCGCGCCGCCCTGCACCGAGGGCGTGCAGTGGCTGGTGCTAAAAGAGCCGCTGAGCCTGTCGGCGACCCAGTTGCAGCGCCTGCACACGCTGTTTGCCGACAACGCGCGGCCCGTGCAGCCACTGCATGGCCGGGTGGTGCGCGAGAGCCGCTGAAGCGCCGCGTCGCATCAACTGAGGCGCCTCTTGCGTCCCGTCAAGGCTGGCGCGCACCCATTGCGGCATCGTGCGGCCTCGGCCGAAACCCGGCCCATGAGAGGAACAAGACATGAAGACATTGCACAAGATCGCCTTGGCGGGCCTGATGACGGGCGCCGCTGCAGCCGCGTTGGCGGCAGGCGGCCCGGCCAAGGAACCCGGCATCGCCGTCGAGGTGACGCCCGAGATGACCGGCGCCGGCCAGGTGTCGAGCGGCGTGGCGCTGCCTTCGCCGCCCCCGGTAACCGGCAACCGCCAGCGCCCGGTGGCCTCGTGGGGCAAACCGCTGCCCTACCCGATCGTGATCGCCGATCGGCGCAACAACCGCCTGATCGAAATCGCGCCCGACAAGCGCATCGTCTGGGAATTCCCGTCGCCCAACCTCACGCTGTATCGCGGCAATGAAGACGTGAACTTCTCGCAAGACGGCCGCCAGCTGGCCGTGAGCGAAGAAGACAACTACGACGCGCACATCGTCGATTACGAGCAACGCGCCATCACCTACACCTACGGCATCCCCAACCGGCGCGGCCGCACGGGCACGCTGCTCAACTTCCCCGACGACGCGCACCTGCTGGCCGACGGCAAGTTCATGGTGGCCGACATCCGCAACTGCCGCATCCTGATCGTCAACCCGAAAGACAGCCACATCGACACGCAATGGGGCCAGCCCGGGCAATGCCGCCACAACCCGCCGCACCAGCTGGCCTTCCCGAACGGCGCGACGCCCACCGAGAACGGCGACATCATCGTCAGCGAGATCAGCGGCTCGTGGGTGTCGCGCATCACGCGCGCCGGCAAGGTGCTCTGGAGCATGCCGGCGCCGCACGTGCGCTACCCGTCCGACACCTTTCCCACCGTGGACGGCAAGCAGATGATCGTGGCCGACTTCAACAAGCCGGGGCGCGTGGTGATCTTCGACCCCGCCACCAAGAAGGCCACGTGGGAATACTTCTTCACCGAGGGCGACAAGATGCTCGATCACCCCTCGATCGCCCGCGAGCTGCCTGATACCGGCGACGTGCTGATCGTCGATGACCTGCACGACCGCGTGATCGTGGTCGATCGCCAGACGAAGGAGATCATCTGGCAATACGGCGTGCTGGGCACCAAGGGCCACGCGCCGGGCTACCTCAACTACCCGGACGGCATCGATCTCGACGTGTTCCGCGACTGGAAGGCCGCCTTGAAGAAGTGACGCGCCCCGCGACGCTCAGTGCGGCGGGCGGGCCATGCCCGCAGCGGCCGCCGCGGCGTCGTGGTGCAGCTTCTTGTGGATGCGCTGCGTGGCCCAGGCGATGGCCAGCAGCACCACCGGGATGAGCGCCCCGGCCAGCACCTCGGGGTTGACGTGCAGGCCCGCCCCCTTGGCCGCCTTGCCGGCGTAGAGGATGAGGCTGACGACGTAGTAGGCGATGGCGGCGATCGACAGGCCTTCCACGGTGGACTGCAGACGCAGCTGCAGCTCTTGGCCGCGCGTGAGCTTTTCGAGCAGCATCTGGTTTTGCGCCTCGGTGGCAATGTCGACCCGCGTGCGCAGCAAGGCGCTGGCGCGCTCGATGCGCTGCGACAGGCTCGTCAAGCGCTGCGCGGTCGCCTGCACCGTGGCCATGGCCGGTGACAGCCGCCGCTGCAAGAACTCGCCCACCATCTGCGTGCCCGGAATGGCCGCTTCGCTCAGCTGCTCGATGCGCTGCTGCACCAGCCCGTAGTAAGCCTGCGTGGCCGAGAAGCGGTACATGTGCGTGGCCGTGGCGCGCTCCACCCCGGCGGCCAGCGCGATCAGTTGGCCGAGCAAAGCCTGGTCCGTTGCTTCGGCGTTTTCGAGGCCCGCCGTGATATCGGCCAGGCCCGACTCGGCGGCGGCCAGCATCGGCCCCAGCTCCTTGGCCACGGGCAGGCCGCGCAGCGCCATCAGGCGGTAGGTTTCGAGCTCGAGCAGACGCTGCGAGATGCGGCCGGCGCGCGGCTCGGTGGTGCCCGGCGGCGAGATCACCAGCAGGCGCTCGAAGCCGCTGTCGCGCAGGCGAAAGTCGGTCATCACGCACGAGCGGCGAATGCCCAGCCACGAGGCCAGCGTCACGCGGCCCTCGAACCACGCGTCGGCCTGACGGCGCATGGCCTCGGGGTCGTCCACCTCGCCGTCCACCATGGCCATCATGATGGCCGCCACGGTGCGCCCCGGCGTCGCCGCCAACCAGGCCACGTCCACGGTCAGCTGGCGAATCAGCTCGGCTTCGTCCTGCCCCTGCAAGGCGCCGTCGGGCAAGCCCTGCACGATCGAGTAGCGGGTGAATTCGGTGTGCCGCTCCCACTTCAGCGTGTGGTCGGCAAAGCGCAGCCGCAAGAAGTTGCCCGACAACTGCGCCAGCGTCAGCCCGCCCTGCCCAGGCAGCTTGCGCAGGTGCGCCAGCTCGGCCTCGCGCGAGATGCCATCGTTGAGCACGGCCACGTAGACCACCAAAGCCGGCAGCCGAATGCGCGCCGGCGGGCGGGCGTGCACCTCGTTGTGCAACTCGGCGCGCAGGCGGTCGTCGGCGGGCAACACGGCAAACCGCGTCTCGGCGGGGTCGAGGGAGGGCGCGTCGGAAGGCGGCATAGTCGAATCGATGGGCATAGCTCTGAAAACAACCAATATGCGCTCAATCGTACCCACCTCGGCCGCGAGGCGTTCGCACCCTTTGACGGACGAACGATTTATATCGTATAAATCGTTTACACCCATTTTTTTGAAGGACGCATCTCGATGAACGCAGTTGTCACCCCCGCCCCCAAGGTGGCCGCCAAGAAGGCCGCATCTCAAAAGGCCAGCCTGCCGGCAGCCAAGGCTCCGGCCACCACCAAGACGGCTCGGGCCCTCGCCAAGCCCGCAGCCAAGCCTGCGGCCAAGCCCGCAACCAGGCCCGCCCCGCAAGCCGCCGCCAAATCGGCCAAGGCCAGCAAACCGGCAAAGGCAGCCAAGCCAGTCGCCGCTGCGGCTGCAGCGCCCGCCAGCAACGGCAAGCAGAAGCTGGTGCGCGACAGCTTCACCATGCCCAGTCACGACTTCGGCCTGATCCACACCCTGAAAGAGCGCTCCCTGGGCTTTCGCCGCCCGACCAAGAAGAGCGAGTTGCTGCGCGCCGGCCTGCACGCGCTGACCGCGCTGGGCGACACCCAGTTGCGCGCCGTGCTCGATGGCCTGACCCCGCTCAAGTCAGGCCGGCCCAAGAAGGCCAGCTGAGCACGCCGAGCACGCCCCATGTCCCGCCTGCTCGACCTCTACCGCCGCGGCTTCGCACCGTCACCCGAGGCGCCGGGGGTGCAAGGCGGGGCGGGTGTCTCACCGTACTGGGCCTTGCCGCAGTGCCCGCCCGAGTTGCGCGCCTTGCGCGAGGCGCTCGACGCCGCGCCGCCCGAGGCCGAGATACGCCAGCTCTGCGAGGTGCAGGCCGGGCCGCAGCGCTTTCCGGTGGTGTCGGTCGCGCTGGGCAACCCCAGTCCGCAGGTGCCCGCCGTGGGCTTCTTTGGCGGCGTGCACGGGCTGGAGCGCATCGGCGCCTGCGTGGTCACGGCCTACCTGAGCAGCCTGCTGGCGCGCTTGAGGTGGGACGCCCTGCTGCACCGCCAGCTCGAATCGGTGCGCCTGGTCTTCATGCCCATGGTCAACCCCGGCGGGGTCTGGATGGGCACGCGAGCCAACCCCAACGGCGTCGACCTGATGCGCAACGCGCCGGTCGAGTCGGCCGAGCAGGTGCCGTTCATGTTGGGCGGACAGCGCATCAGCCGCTGGCTGCCGTGGTTTCGCGGCCCCCGTGGCGCGGCGATGGAGCCGGAGAGCCAGGCGCTGTGCGCGGTGGTGGAGCAAGAACTGCTGAGCCGCGCATTCAGCATCGCCATCGACTGCCACTCCGGCTTCGGCAGCGCCGATCGGATCTGGTTTCCGCACGCGCACACGCCGCGCCCCATCGAGCACCTGCCCGAACTGGCCGCGCTCACCGAGATCTACGAGCAGGCCCACCCGCACCACCGCTACATCATCGAGCCGCAAAGCGGCCACTACCTGACGCACGGTGATCTGTGGGATCACCTCTATCTGCGCGCCTGCGCCCAGCCGGGCCGCACGCTGCTGCCGCTCACCCTCGAAATGGGCTCTTGGTTGTGGGTCAAGAAGAACCCGCGACAGCTCCTCTCTCGGCAAGGGCTGTTCAACCCCATCGCCTCGCACCGCCAGAAGCGCGTACTGCGACGGCATCTGCCGTGGCTCGATTTCATGACGCATGCCGCCAGCAGCCACCAAAGCTGGCGCGTGAGCGGCGCCGGCCGCGAAGCCTTGCGGCAGCGCGCCCTCGACCGCTGGTACCGCCACCCGCCCACCTGATGCCCGGCCGCGGCGCCTCGTAAAATCCGCGCCCCAACTCCCTTGCCGATCATGTTCAAAAGCGCGCTCATCTACCGCATCGACCAGTGGGACCGCCCCGCTCTCGCCGACATCGAAACCCGCCTCGACGCGGCCCGCTTCACCGAGTGCGGCGCCACGCAGCCGGAGTCGTCGGGCTGGGTCGAGCCCCGCAATGAAAAGCACGCCGCGCTGGTCGAGAACATCGGCGGCCAGCTCATCTTGAAGCTCTGCACCGAAACCAAGGCCGTGCCGGGCTCGGTCATCAAGACCCGGCTCGACGAGCGGCTCGACAAGATCGCCGAGGAAACCGGCCGCCGCCCCAAGGGCAAGGCCGCCAAGGAGCTGAAAGAAGAGATCGTGCACGACCTGCTGCCGCGCGCCTTCCCCAAGCGCTCGACGACGCTGGTCTGGCTCGACCCCGAGGCGCGCTACGTGGTGATCGGCGCGGGCAGCGCCAAGAAGGCCGATGGCGTCGCCACCCGCCTGATCGAGCTGCTCGGCGGCGGCCTGGCGCTGAGCCTCGTCAACACCGAGCTCTCGCCCGCCACCGCCATGGCGCACTGGCTGGCCACCAAGGAGGCGCCGTCCGGCTTCAGCGTCGATCGCGAGTGCGAGCTCAAGCAGCCCGACAGCGAAAAGTCCACCGTGCGCTACGCCCGCCACACCCTCGAGATCGACGAGGTGGGCGAGCACATCAAGCAGGGCAAGCTGCCCACGCAGCTCGCCCTCACCTGGGCCGGCCGCGTGTCGTTCGTGCTCACCGAGGGTCTGGCGCTCAAGAAGATCAAGCTGCTCGACGTGGTGCTCGAAAGCGCGAGCCAGCAGTCCACGCAAGACGACAACAACTTCGACACCGACGTGGCCATCACCACCGGCGAACTGCGCCAGCTCATCCCGGATCTGATCGACGCGCTCGGCGGCCTGCTGGACCGCAACCGGTTGATGGCCCCCACCGTGGCGCCAGCCGAACCCGCCGCCACCGCAGACGCCTCGCTCCCGCCCTGGGAAGCCGAAGCGGCCTGAGCCGTCGTCGTTCAAACTGCACTTGCAACCCAACCCCGCCGTCCGACGACATTTGCCAGAATGACGGCATCGCCCGGCATCGGGCATGCTGCTTCATTCGCCCATGGCCGACGACGCCCCTGCCCTGCCCCTCACGCCGCCCGATCCGCGCAACGCCGCAGCCCCTCTCGACGCCGCCACCGGCAGTGAATGGCGCAATGGCGTGAGCGAACGCGTGGCGCGCGCCGGGCTGGCATCCAAGCTGCTGACGGTGGGCTGCGTGTTCCTGCTGCTGGCGCTGGCCGCCATCGGCCTCACGCTGTGGGTGACGTGGCAGATGGAAGGCGGCGCCGCCGCCGTCAACGAAGCCGGCCGCATGCGCATGCGCAGCTACATGCTGACCCTGACGCTGCAGAGCGCCCCACAGGACGGGCGACCATCGGCCGAGCAGGTTGATCGACAGTTGAAGTCCTTCGACGAAAGCCTCGAGTTGCTGCGCACCGGCGACCCCGCCCGCCCGCTCACCGTGCCGTGGGACGCCGACACCACCGCGCGCTTTCGCGCCGTCGCCCAAGACTGGGCGGTGCTGCGCCGCCAGGCTCGCGATATCGCGGCGGGGCACGCCGCCCCCCTCGACCTCACCGCGCGGGTGGACGCCTTCGTCGCGCGCATCGACGCCTTCGTGTCGGCCATCGAAAGCCATCTCTCGCGCTTCACCACGCTGCTGCGCTCGTACCAGCTCGCGATGATGGCGCTGGCCGTGTTGAGCGCCATGGCCTTTCTGTACGTGGGCCACGTGATGGTGCTCGACCCCGTCTCGCGGCTGCAGCGCGGCCTGCGTCGCGTGGAAGAAGGCGACTTTGGCGCGCGTGTGCAGGTCGAGTCCGGCGACGAGATCGGCATGCTGGCGCGCGGCTTCAACCGCATGGCCGAGAAGCTGCAGGCGCTGTATGGCAACCTGGAGTCGAAGGTGCAGCTCAAGACCGCCGACCTCGAAACCCAGCAGCAGCGGCTGAGCGCGCTGTACGAGGTAGCCGCCTTCGCCGCTCGCGCCGACACGCTCGACGAGCTGGCGCGCGGCTTTGCCCGGCAGATTCGCCGCATTGCCCAGGCCGACTCGGCGGTCATCCGCTGGTCCGACGAGACCAACGAGCGCTACGTGCTGCTGGCCAGCGACTGCCTGCCCCACGCCATGGCCGAGGAAGAGCAGTGCATTCACAGCGGCGACTGCCACTGCGGCGCCGTGGTGGGGCCAGTGGACGCATCGCGCCTGCGCGTCATCCCGATCCTCGAAGCCTCGTCGCCGGCGACCCGCGCGGCCGTGCTCGAACATTGCGTGCGCGAGGGCTACGCCACGCTGGTGTCGGTGCCCGTGAAGCTGCACCAGCGGGTGCTGGGCGAAGTCGACCTGTTCTACCGCGGCAGGCCCGAACTCAGCGAAGACGAACGCGGGCTGTTCGAGGCCCTGGCCAGCCACCTCGCCGGCGCCATGGAAAGCCTGCGCGCCGCGGCGCTCGACCGCGAAGCCGCCGTGGCGGCCGAGCGGCAGCTGCTGGCGCAGGAGCTGCACGACTCGATCGCCCAATCGCTGGCCTTCCTGAAGATTCAGATGCAGTTGCTGCGCGACGCCATGGCCAGGCAGAGCCCACAAGCCGTCGCGACCGCCATGGACGAGCTCGATACCGGCCTGCGCGAGAGCTACAGCGACGTGCGCGAATTGCTGCTGCACTTCAGGGTGCGTACCTGCGCCGAGGACATGGAGCCCGCCTTGCGCGAAACGCTGTCGAAGTTCGAGCTCCAGACCGACGTGTCGGCGCAGCTCGACTTCAACGGCCAAGGCCTGCCACTGCCGGCCGACGTGCAGATCCAGGTGCTGCACATCGTGCAAGAGGCGCTGTCCAACGTGCGCAAGCACGCCCACGCACGCCACGTCTGGGTCGAGGTGCAGACCCAGCCCGAATGGCGGGTCGTGGTGCGCGACGACGGCCGCGGTTTCGATACGCAAGACGACCAGCTCGACGACACCCACGTCGGCCTGAGCATCATGCAGGAACGGGCCGCCCGCATCGGCGCCACCGTGAGCGTGCACTCGTCGCCAGAAGGCACCACGGTCGAGCTGCGCCTGCCGCGTCCGCACTGAGCTGCGCGACGGGTCGCCGAGCCGAGACAACCGGCCCCAAAGACCCCAAAAGATTCCAGGCAAATTGCGGCAACTCAAATTTGTGCACTGCGTCAGCCCATCCTTAAACCGCTTCAAGGATTAGGACTTTTTACCCTCGGACACTCGCGCCAGCTCATTTTGGGAAGCATCTGCGGGTAGCGGGTGCGGTGAGCATGACCTGAGGAGGTTTTCATGAGCCAGGGTGCCAGTGGTGGCTTCACCAAACAGATGGCGCGCAATATGTTCTACGGGGGGGCGGCATTCTTCGCCTTCCTGTTCGCAGCCATCGTCTTTCACAGCGAGCAGCAAACGCCAGAGCGCTCGCATGCCCAGAACATCACGCCTGCCGTGGTTGAAGGCAAACGCATCTGGGAAACACGCAACTGCATCGGTTGCCACACGCTGCTGGGCGAAGGCGCCTACTTTGCTCCCGAGCTGGGCAACGTCTACAAGCGCCGCGGCCCCGATTTCATCAAGGCCTGGCTCAAGGCCCAGCCCACGCATGCACCGGGCCGCCGCCAGATGCCGCAATTCAACCTGAACGACGAGCAGCTCGACAACCTCGTCGAGTTCCTGAAGTGGACCAGCGAGGTGAACACCGAAAACTGGCCGCCGAACATCGAGGGTTGAGGAGAAAAACATGAGCGTACTCAAATACCAATCGCAATCGGTCGCCAAGCTGTACTTCATCGGCGCGATCGCCCTCTTCGTCGGCCAGATCGTGTTCGGTCTGTGCCTGGGCCTGCAATACGTGGTCGGCGACTTCCTGTTCCCGGCCATCCCGTTCAACCAGGCGCGCATGGTGCACACCAACCTGCTGATCGTCTGGTTGCTGATGGGCTTCATGGGCTCGGCCTACTACCTGATCCCCGAAGAAGCCGAAACCGAGCTCTACAGCCCGAAACTGGCCATCGCGCTGTTCTGGATCTTCCTGATCGCGGGCGCGCTGACCATCGTCGGCTACCTCGCCGTGCCCTATGCCACGCTGGCCAAGATGACCGGCAACGAGCTGCTTGAGACCATGGGCCGCGAGTTCCTCGAACAGCCGCTGCCCACCAAGCTGGGCATCGTGGCGGTGGCGCTGGGCTTCCTGTTCAACATCTCGATGACGCTGCTCAAGGGCCGCAAGACCAGCATCTCGCTGGTGCTGCTGATGGGCCTGTGGGGCTTGGCGCTGTTCTTCCTGTTCAGCTTCGTCAACCCGCACAACTTGGTGCGCGACAAGATGTACTGGTGGTTCGTGGTTCACCTCTGGGTGGAAGGCGTGTGGGAGCTGATCCTCGGCGCGCTGCTGGCCTTCGTGCTGGTCAAGACCACGGGCGTGGACCGCGAAGTGATCGACAAGTGGCTGTACGTGATCATCGCCTTTGCGCTGATGACCGGCATCCTCGGCACCGGCCACCACTTCTACTTCATCGGCCTGCCCGGCTACTGGCAGTGGATCGGCAGCGTGTTCTCGGCCATGGAGCCCATCCCGTTCTTCATGATGACGATGTTCGCCTTCAACATGGTGCAACGCCGTCGCCGTGAACACCCGAACCAGGCCGCCGTGCTGTGGGCCGTGGGCACCTCGGTGCTGGGCTTCCTGGGCGCCGGTCTGTGGGGCTTCATCCACACGCTGAGCCCGGTCAACTACTACACCCACGGCACGCAGATCACCGCCGCTCACGGTCACCTGGCCTTCTACGGCGCCTACGTGCTGGTCGTGATCTCGATGATCTCGTATGCCATGCCCACGCTGCGCGGCCGCCTGGCCAACAGCCAGAAGGCACAAAGCGTCGAAATGTGGGCGTTCTGGATCATGACCATCGGCATGGCCACCATGGTGCTGGCGCTCACCGGCGCGGGCATCCTGCAGGTGTGGCTGCAACGCCTGTCGACCAACCCCACCGGCTACATGGCCACGCAAGACCAGTTGACCTTCTTCTACTGGATCCGCGAAGGTGGTGGCGTGGTGCTGCTGATCGGCTTGCTCGCTTACCTGGCCAGCTTCTTCATCGGCGGCGAGCCGGTGACCGAAGCCAGCTTGGCACGCGAACGCGCCGAGCGCCTGGGCAACGGCGCCGGCTACCAGGCTTCGCCAGCCCGCCGTGCACACTGAAGCCGGTGACGTCAATCTGACCGACACCCTTCAATAACAGAAGCGGCTCGCCCCACGCGGGCCCTTGCACCCAGCGAATCGGCTCGCTCGCAGCGGCCGCTTCGGCTGGGTTTTTTTATCCCCCGAACCACATCGAGGTTTCACCGGATTCCGATGGCATGATGGGCCTCGATTCGGTCGAATTTTTGATGTGCGATCAATCTGTTCGGAGCCCATCTTGACGGACCTGAAGACCCTCGCGCAGCCCGACGAGCGCGGCGCCGCCTCCACCGACATCCCCTTCTATGCCCCGCAGGCTCACGAGTGCGAGCTGTTCGAGCGCGCGTGGTCGCACCAGTTGCCGCTGCTCATCAAGGGCCCCACCGGCTGCGGCAAGACGCGCTTC
The DNA here is from genome assembly GCF_041915145.1 of Aquabacterium sp. GTDB lineage: Bacteria > Pseudomonadota > Gammaproteobacteria > Burkholderiales > Burkholderiaceae_C > Aquabacterium. The sequence goes on from NZ_JAYSBZ010000003.1 coordinate 53,557, forward strand.
GTCGAGCACATGGCGGCCAAGCTCGGCCGCCCGCTGTTCACCGTGTCGTGCCACGACGACCTGAGCGCCGCCGACCTCGTCGGCCGCCACCTCATTGGTGACGGCAACACCGTCTGGTGCGACGGCCCGCTGACCCGCGCGGTGCGCGCCGGCGGCATCTGCTACCTCGACGAGGTGGTCGAGGCGCGCAAGGACACCACCGTGGTCGTGCACCCGCTGGCCGACGATCGCCGCGTGCTGCCCATCGAGCGCACCGGCGAGCTGCTGCAGGCGCCGCCCGAGTTCATGCTGGTGGTGAGCTTCAACCCCGGCTACCAGAACCTGCTCAAGAGCCTCAAGCCCAGCACGCGCCAACGCTTCGTGGCCCTCACGTTCGACTACCCCGAGCCAGCCGTCGAGCAAGCCGTGGTGCAACGCGAGGCGGGCGTGTCGTCGGACGTCGCAAAGACCATGGTGAAGCTCGGCCAGGCCCTGCGCCGCCTGAAGAACCAGGATCTCGAAGAAAGCGTCAGCACGCGGCTGCTGGTGTACGCCGCCAAGCTGATCCATGCCGGTTTCACGCCGGCCCAGGCCTGTCGCGCCGCCATCGTCGAAGCCCTGACCGACGACCGCGAAACAGCCGACGCGCTGTTCGAGGTCGTGCTCGCCGTGTGGGGCGAGAGCGAACGGTAAGCCGGCGAGAGCACGACACGCGAGCACCCCATGGAAGAACTCGTCGGCCGCGTCTGGCACAAATTGATCACCCGCGTATCGGGCAGCGAGTTCGACGCCGCGCGCGTTTCGCTCGACGAGATGCGCCGCCCCATCGAAATGATGTTCCGCGCCGGCGGCGGCTCGCCGCTGCTGCGCCTGCGCGAAGCCGCCAACCAGAATCGCGGCGGCCCACGTGGCTGGCTGCAACGAATTGCCGGCTCCGGCACCGAAGCCGCGCTACCCCAGCTCGACGCCGACAGCCTCGCCCTGCCCGCGTCGCTGGCGGTGTTCGACACCCGCGAGCTCAACCGGGCGCTCTACTTGTGGCTGGCCGCGCTGGCCGCTTTTCATGACACGGCCGAGGGCTGGCTGGCCGACAACATCCGGGCCACGCGCGACGCGCTTGCCGCCTTCCCCGGCTTGCGGTCGCGCTACCGGCGCCTGTGCGCGGCTCACGTGGCCCAGCGTCCCGACCCCGGCGCCCTGACCGGCCCCGCCGCGCGCGCCGAGCAAACGGTGCGCGCAGCCTTGAGCGAGCCGGACAACGACGCCTGGATAGACCCGGACGCGGCGCTGCAGCTGGCCGACGTCGCCCCGGTGTGGCTGTGGCTGAGCCCCAGCGCTGCCGAGCGCACCAGCGCGCAGGCCCGCTCGTCGAGCGACGCGCAAGCCGCCGCGCCCGACACGAACCAGTCTCAAAAGGACAACAAGCGCCGCCACGCCACCGAGACAGACGACCTGCAAAATCGCGCGCCCTTGGTAATGTTTTTCAAGGCCGAGTCGATTCTGTCGTGGAGCGAATACGTGCGCGTCAACCGCGACACCGACGACGACGACGATGGCATGGCGTTGACCGCCGCCAACGACATGCAGACGCTGGCCATTGCGCCCGACGGCCGAACCAGCGCGGCACGCGTCAAGTTCGACCTCGACCTGCCCTCGGCGGCGCAAGACGACATCCCGGTGGTCACGGGCATCCGCCTGCCCGAATGGAACTGGAAGAAGCAGACGCTGGAGCCCGACCGTTGCAGCGCGCAGTTGCAAGTGGTGCGCAGCGCCGCGCCCTACGTCGCCGCCCCCGAATTGCGCGCCACGGCCCGGCGCGTGCGGCGTCAGCTCGAAGCGCTGCGAGCCTTGCCCCGCCGCAGTCACGGCGAAACCAGCGGTGACGAGCTCGACCTGGATGCCTGGGTGCGCCACATCACCAGCGAGCGGGCCGCGCCGCATCGCAACACCGAGGCGCCGGTCTTCAGCCGCCTGCACGACACCGAGCGCAGCCTCGCCTGCCTGCTGCTGGCCGACCTGTCGCTGTCCACCGCCTCGTGGGCCAACAACGACGCGCAGATCATCGACGTGATCCGCGACGCGCTCTACGTGTTCGGCGAAGCCCTCACCGGCCTGGGCGACCCTTTCGCCATGCTGGGCTTCAGTTCGGTCAAGCGACACAACATCCGCATGCAGTTGCTCAAGGGCTTCAACGAGCCCTGGAACGATTCCGTGCGTTCGCGCGTGGGTGCCATCAAACCGGGCTACTACACCCGCATGGGCGCGGCGCTGCGTTTCGCCACGATGGAAATGAAGTTGCGCCCCGAGCGACAGCGCCTCGTGCTGCTGCTCACCGATGGCAAGCCCAACGATCTCGACGTCTACGAAGGCCGCTGGGGCCTTGAAGACACCCGCGCCGCCGTCATCGAAGCCCGCGCCGCCGGCCTGCTGCCCTATTGCGTCACCATCGACCGCGAGGGGCACGACTACCTGCCGCACCTGTTCGGCCCGAAGGGCTACGCGATCGTGCACCACCCGGCCGATCTGGTGTCGAAGCTGAGCACCGTCTACGTCAATCTGGCCACATCCAAATAGCGTTGCGTGCGCGCACCATCTGGGTTCAGGCCGATTGTCCAAGGCGATACGTCGGCCATTCAACAAAATTGGCCCACACCGCTATTTAGACCGAAACTCTTGCGACACCCCCTAATCCTTGATATCAATCAAGTCTGATGTGGCGGCGCTTTTAAAATGCACCCGCGAGCGCGGACCCGGTATCCGCGCGAGCCCGCCCCCCGCCCTGACGCCTGCCGGGGGCTGCGCGCATCGTTTTGCTGTGAGGATGACATGAACTTCTTTTCCACCTTCAAGGTGTCGCCGTACCTGGCGCAACTGCCGCTCTTCAACGAGATGCAGGACGCCGAGTTGGAGCGCCTGGCAGAAGGTTGCATCGTGCGGCGCGCAGCGCGCGGTGAAATGCTGTTTCGCGTGGGCGAGCCTTGCGACGAGTTCCATGTCGTGATTTCGGGGCAGGTCAAGTTGTTCGCCCTGGCACCCAACGGGCAAGAAAAGGTGATCGAGCTCATCAGCCCGGGGCAGCCATTTGCCGAAGCGCTAATGTTCATCGGCCGCCCCTACATCGTGAATGCCCAGGCGCTGGTCGAATCGCTCATCCTGACCGTCAAGAAGCAGGCCGTGCTGCGCGAAATCGAAAACGACCACCGCTTTGCGCTGCGCATGCTGGCGGGCATTTCCAAGCGCATGCACGGCTTGATTCACGATGTGGAGTCGTACTCGCTGCGCTCGGGCACGCAGCGCGTGATCGGCTACCTGCTGCACGAAGACACGCCTGAACTCAATGCCGCCGCCAGCGCCGATGCCGCTGAAGCCTCGCAACCCGTTGAACGCACCGTCACCCTGCCCGTGAGCAAGGCGACGCTGGCCTCACGCCTGTCGCTCACGCCCGAATACTTCTCGCGCGTGCTGCACGAGTTGATCAACGAAGGGCTGATCGAGGTCGACAAGCGCCACATCCGCATCCTCGACACGCAGCGCCTGGCCGCCTACCAGATGAACGCCGCCTGATCGGCGCGCGTCAACCGACCCAGGTTCGGGCGGCCAGTCCCAGCAGGGCACAGGCCGCGATCACGTGGATCACATTGCGCTTGTAGCGAAACAGCGCCACCGCCGCGCCCAGCGCGATCAAGGCCGACACGCCATCGAACGCTCCGGCAAAACCGCGCTGCCACAGCACGTGGTAGCCGAAGAACAAGGCCAGGTTCAGGATCACGCCCACCACCGCCGCCGTGATGGCGGTGAGCGGCGCGGTGAACTGGATGTCGTTGTGCGTGCGCTCAACCAGCGGGCCGCCAGCCAAGATGAACACGAATGACGGCAAGAAGGTGAACCAGGTGACCAGGCTCGCCGCCACCGCGCCCGCCAAGAACATCGCGTCCGGCCCGAACACGGCCTTCACGTAGCCGCCGACAAACCCCACGAAGGCCACCACCATGATGAGCGGCCCCGGCGTGGTCTCGCCCAACGCCAGGCCGTCGATCATCTGCGTGGGGGTCAACCAGCCGTAGTGCGCCACCGCGCCCTGGTAGACGTAGGGCAGCACGGCGTAGGCCCCACCGAAGGTGAGCAACGCGGCCTTGGTGAAGAACCAGCCCATCTGCGTGAAGGCGTGGCCCCAACCGCAAAGCGCCACCAGCAAGCCCATGGGCACGGCCCACAGCAACGCCCCAGCCACCAGGACCCGCACCAGCCGCATCCAGCTGAATGTGGCGTGCCCGGGCGTCGGGGTGGTGTCGTCGATCAGCGCCGGGCCATACGACTGCTTGGCGGCGCCATGCCCCCCGCCCACCGCAAACACCTGCGGCACCACGCGCCCGCCGAAGTAGCCGACCAGCGCCGCCACCGCCACGATCAGCGGAAAGGGCACGTTCAACGCGAAGATCGCCACGAACGACGCCGCCGCGATCGCCCACAGCGCCGAGTGCTTGAGCGCCCGCGACCCGATGCGATGCGCGGCCTGCACCACGATGGCCGTCACCGCCGGCTTGATGCCGTAGAACAGGCCTGCCACCACCGGCACCGTGCCGAACGCGATGTAGACCCACGACAGCGCGATCAAGATGAGCAGCGACGGCAGCACGAACAAGCCGCCCGCCACGATGCCGCCCCAGGTACGGTGCATCAGCCAGCCGATGTAGGTGGCCAGCTGCTGCGCCTCTGGGCCGGGCAGCACCATGCAGTAGTTGAGCGCATGCAGAAAGCGCTTTTCAGAGATCCAGCGCCGGCGCTCCACCAGCTCGCTGTGCATGATGGCGATCTGCCCGGCCGGGCCGCCAAAGCTGATGAATCCCAGCTTGAGCCAGAAGGCAAAGGCCTGCCAGAAGGTGACCGGCTCAGGGGCGGACGAGGCCGGCGCGGCTGGCGAAGACGATGCGGGTGAGTTCACGGGGCGCTCCAATTGAGCGCCGCAGTCTACGGCTCACCGCCGTTTGCTGCTGCCAGCCCCCCGCTCAGTGCGACGTCCCCTCGGACCGGCTGATCTTGTTCCAGACGTTGTACTTGCCCACCGGCTTGCTCATCGGCAGGCGCTTCACCTCCTTGAGCGTCTGCGCGTCGTAGACGATCAAGGCGCCGTCCATCTCCCACAGGCTGGCGAGCGCGTAGCGGCCGTCGCGGGTGAATTCGATGTGCGCCAGCGTCTTGCCCGGCGGGCCTTCGATGGTGGCGGCGGGCTCCAGCGTGGTCTTGTCGATCAGCAGCAGCTTGTTCTTGTTGGCGGGGCTCATCATCGCGTCGACCCAGGCGTAGCGGCTGGCCTCGTGGCTGCGCATGAAGAAGCCGGGGCCCAGCGTCTTGACCTGCTTGATGGTCTGCCAGGTCTGCATGTCGATGATGCTGACCACGCCGTCGCGCAGGTTGGGCGAAGCGAGCACAGTGGTCTGGTGGCCATCGGGCGCCGTCCAGGCCCAGGTGATGCCCGAGCCGAGGTGCGGCATGCCGGGCAGGTCGATGCTGGTGATGCGGCGGCGCGCGTCCAGGCTCACCACCTGGCCTTGCGCCGCTTCGGTGCCGGCCGCCGGGCGCGTGGCGCCAATGGCGAAACGGTAGCTCTGGTCGAAGAAGAAATCATCGAGCGGCGCTTCGAGCGGCGTGCGGCGCACGCCAAAGGTGCCGCGCTCGGCAATGGCCTCGCTCATGCGGTAGTCGTGCACGTAGCCATTGAAGATGGGCGCGGCCTTGGGGTCGTACGAGATCTCCCACAGCTCGGGCACGTCTTTCAGCGCCACCACGAAGCTCTTGCGCGGCGCGGCGTCGTACACGGCGGACACGCGCGAGCTCTGCGTACCGTCGAGCGTGGTCGCGGGGTAGCTCTTGATGAGTTGCAGGTCGGCGTCGAACAGCACCACGCTGTGCGGCAGGTAGTTGCCCGCCATCACGTAGCGGCCGTCGCCCGACACGGCCACGTTGCGCATGTTGATGCCGGCGCGCACCTCGGCCACCACTTGCAGGTTGTAGAGGTCGTATTTGGTGATCCAGCCGTCACGCGATCCGAAGTAGACGAAGCGGCCATCGGGCGAGAACTTGGGCCCGCCGTGCAGCGCAAAGCGCGAGGCGAAGCGGTGGATCACCTCGAACTTGTCGCCATCGACCAGCGAAACATGATGGTCGCCGCCCTCCACCACCACGAAAAGATTGTGCGGATCGGCCGACCACTGGGGCTTGGCGGGCCATTTGGCCGCGCCCGCTGTTTCAAGGCGCGAGGCGCGAATGTCGGCATCCGTCCACTGCGGTCGAGGCTCGACCGGCGTGTAGATGAGCTTGACGAGCGCATCGATCTCGGAGGCGCCAAGCTTGCCGGCATCCCCGCCGAAAGGCTGCATCTGCGTGGCCGGGCGACCGTTGCGGATCACCCTGGCCGCCTCGGCCTTGGGCAAGCGCTCCAGGCTCTCGGGCAGCAGGGCCGGCCCCATGCCACCCAGGCGCTGCGTGCCGTGGCAAGCGGCGCAATGCTGGCTGAACAAGGCGGCGGCGTTGATGGCCGGGGCACTGGCCGCGGCTGCGGGCAGCGATGCGGCGGTTGCGGGAGCCGACGCTACCGGCTCGGCCGCACGGCTCATGTCCCACCCCATGAAGACCAGCCCGGCGGCCAAGGCCAGGCGCCACAGCAGGCTCGTGACGCCCGATTTCTTTTCGTCGCCCACATCAGAGGCGGAGTCGATGCGGCTCATATCAATGCGCGACATATTTGAACGGCGTGGTCACCACGCGCTCTTCGCTGCGCTGCTCGGGGTGCAGGCCGATCTCGTCGTCGGTGAGATAGCAGCCCGGGTCTTCGGCCCAGGGGTTGCCGGTGACCTGCTGGGCGCGCACGCGGGTGTTGCCGTTGCAGATGGCCAGATGCTGGCAACCGGCGCAGCGGCCCTCGACCGGGCGCGGGTGCTGCTTGAGGCCGGCCATCAGCGGGTCGGACGTATCGGGCCAGATCGCCGAGAACGGCCGCTCGCGCACATTGCCCAGCGTGTGATGCCACCACATCGTGTCGGGGTGGACGTTGCCGAGGTTGTCGATGTTGGCCACGTTCACGCCCGATGAATTGCCGCCCCAGCCGATCAGCGTGCGGCGCACGTCGTCGGCCCACTTCGGCAGGTGGCGTTGCACCCATTGCAGCAGGTAGACGCCATCGGCATCGTTGTTGCCGGTCACGAACTCGTCGTCGCGCCCGGCCTGGGCCGATTGCCAGGCTGCGTCGAACAGCAGGTCGAGCGCCTGCCGCGTGGCCTCGAAGTGCGCGTCGCGCCCGCGGTTGAGGTTGCCGCGCCCGGCGTAGTTGAGGTGCGAGAAGTAGAACTTGTTGACGTTCTCGCCGCGCATCAGATCGAGCAGCTTGGGCAGCTCATCGGCGTTGAGATCGGTCATGGTGTAGCGCAAGCCGACCTTCACGCCGTGGCCGCGCAGCAGGTGCACGCCGGCGAGCGATTTGTCGAACGCGCCGATCAGGCGGCGGAAGCGGTCGTGCACGGCGCCGATGCCATCGAGGCTCACGCCCACGTAGTCGAAGCCGGCCGCAGCCACGCGCTCGGCCATCGGCGCGTCGATCAGGGTGCCGTTGCTCGACAGCCCGACGTAGAACTTCAACTCCTTGGCGCGCGCGGCGACCTCGAAGATGTCCTTGCGCAGCAGCGGCTCGCCGCCCGACAAGATCAGCGCCGGCACGCCGAAGGCGCGCAGGTCGGCCATCACGTCGAACACCTCTTGCGTGCTCAGCTCGCCGGCGTAGTCGGTATCGGCCGACAGCGCGTAGCAGTGCTTGCAGGTGAGGTTGCAGCGGCGGATCAAATTCCAGATCACCACCGGGCCGCGCGGCTTGCGCGACACGCGATGCGGGTAGACGCCGCTGCGCTCGGCCTCGGTGAGGTCGCGCATGGTTTCAGAGATGCGGAACATGATGAAGCCTCGTTTCAGTTCGTGGCAGACGGGTTGCCGGACTGTGCCAGACGCAAGCCCGTCTTCTTGAGAATGCGGCTGCTGAACAGCACGTCGTGCGCGCGGCACGCCTCGCCCAGCAGCGCCTGGATCTGCGCGGCCTGCTCGAAGCATTCTTCGCGCGTGTGGCCGTGCACCATGGCAAACAGGTTGTAGGGCCACAGCGGCAGGCGGCGCGGTCGGCGGTAGCAGTGCGACACGAAAGGCAGCGCACCCACTTGCGCGCCGAGCTCGTCCACCCGCTCGTCGGCCACGTTCCAGACGGTCATGCCGTTGGCGACGTAGCCGAGCCGATAGTGGTTGGGCACGGCCCCGATGCGGCGGATCAAGCCGCTTTGCAGCATCGCGCTCAGGCGCTCGCGCACCTGCTGCTCGGTCCAGCCCAGTTGCTGCGCCACGTGTTCGTAGGGGCGCGGCACCAGCGGCAGGCCGCCTTGCGTGGCGGCGATGAGCTGGCGATCCTGTGCAGTCAAGGCGCTCATGCCGGCAACCTCAGCTCAACAAAGAACTCGCGTTCTTTCGGGAAGGCGTACACCGGCAAGCCAGAGAGCGCCTCGATGCGCGTGCAGACCTCGGCCACCAACTCGGGCTTCTCGACGCCGATCACGAACCACATATTGAGCGCGTGCTCGCGACGGTAGTTGTGCGCCACCTCGGGCAGCGCGTTGACCAGCGCGGTGACTTCGTCGAAACGCTCCTCGGGCGCGGCCAGCGCGGCGAGCACGAACTGCCCGCCAGCAGCCTCGATCTGGAACAGCGGGCCGAAGCGCGTGAGCACGCCTGCGTCGAGCAGCGCCTGCAAGCGGGCGATGACGGCGTCTTCACTCAGGCCGAGCGCGGCGCCCACGTCGGCGTATGGCCGCTCGCTGAGCGGGAAGCCGCCGTGCAGGTGGTTGATGAGCGCGCGATCAACATCACTGAGCTCGGCCGGCTGGCCTCGCCCCGCGCGCGCAGGCTGCAAGACGGCGTTCATGCGGCCGCCCGAAAGTAGCGCGCGCCGGTCTGCTTGTAGCGCTTGGTGCTGAAGAGCACGGCGTGCTCGTAGCCGGTCAGGCCCGCCGCCACGCGGGCCAGCTCGATCAGGCTTTGCGCGTCTTCGCGACTGCGGCCGTGCACCATGCAATACAGGTTGTAGGGCCAGCCTTCGTCTCTCGAACGGGCGTAGCAGAGCGTGATGCCGGTCTGACGGGCCAGACGCTCGCCAGCGGCAGCCAGCTCCTCGTCGGGCACGTTGAACACGGTCATCGCGTTGGCATGCAAGCCCAGCTCGTGGTGGCGCACGATGGCGCCAAAACGCCGCAAGGCACCGTTGGTCAGCCAGGTCTCCAGACGACGCAGAACCGAGACTTCGTCGCAGCCGGCCTGCTCGGCCCACAACGCGTAGGGCTGATCGGCCAATGGCAAGCCTTGCTCGACGGCCGCCGCCAGCGCGTGGTCTTCGGGCGGCAGTGGCGCGCAGCAGCTTTGCGCCTTGGCCGGGCAAGCGCCGGTGTAAAGGTCAAAGCCCAGGTCGATGCGAAAGGCGCGGCGCATCGGCAGATGCAAGGCGCGCAGGCCGGTTTGCTGCTCCATCTTCGCCACGGCCGCGTCGCGCTCGACAGCGCTGGGCGCGGTGATGACGAACCAGAGGTTCCAGTGGTGCTCGCGTTCGTAGTTGTGGTTCACGCCCGGGCAGGCATTGACGAGCGCCACCACCTCGGCCATGCGGTCGTGCGGCACGGCGAAGGCGCACAGCATCGCCGAGCCCCCCGCGCCCACGCCGAACACGCCGCCAATGCGGCTCACCGCGCCCGTGGCTTGCAAGCTTCGATATGAGTCCTGCACCAGCGTGGGCCGCACGCCGTAACGCGCCGCGATCACGTCAAAGGGGCGACTCGTCAGCGGGAAGTCGCGCTGCCAGTCGTTGAGCAAGGCCATTTCGAGCGCATGCTCATCCACCGGATCGGCAGCAGGCGTCGATCTCGAAACAGGGGCGGCAACGATCATGAGGGCTCCTCGTCAAAACCCGATGCGTCCGGCGCGCGGCGTGAAGAAGACGCCGCTGGGCGCGTCGAGCGGCAGCGTGGCGAGCGTGTCGAAGCTGCTGGTGTCGATCACGCTGACGTGGTTGGCGTCGCGCGACGAGATCCAGACCTGCTCGCCACGCGGCGTGAATTCAAGATGCAGCACGGCCTTGCCGGGCTCCAGCGTCTTGACGACCTGGTTGCTGGCCGTGTCGATCACCTGCACGCGGCTGTAGTCGGGCACGGCGAAGTTGACCCACACCTGGCGACCGTCGGGGCGCGCCATCACGAAGACCGGCTGGCCGGCCACCGCGATGCGTCCGACCTCTTTCCAGCTTTCGGTATCGACCACCAGCACCTCATGGCGCCCGATGGCCGGCAGATAGGCATGACGCCCCGCAACAGCCCAGCCGCGCAAGTGCGGCATCTTGAAAACAGGCAGGGGCTCCTGCCCCTTGCCGTAGCCCGACAGCACCTTGCGCGCCTGCGGCTGCGCGGCCCACAGATCGACCAGCGCCAGGCCGTCTTCGCCAAACAGGCCGGCGAGGTAATAGCGGCCATCAGGCGTGATCAGTGCGTCGTATGGCTGGTGGCCGATCTGCTTGAGGCGCTGCACGCGCGGCGCCTGACCCGGCGTGGCGGGCACGTCGGCGATCCAGATCTCGTCGGCGTCGAACAGCGAGAACACGAAGCGTTGGCCGCCACCCACCGAGGGCGCGTCGGCCAGGCCGACCACGCGCGACAACTTGCCGCTCTCGTACTCGGCCGGAATGTCGGCCACCAGGGCGAGCGTCTGGGCGTCGAACACCTTCACGCCACCCGGGGTGTAGTTCTGCGCGGCCACGAAACGACCGTCTTGCGACATGGCCCCGCCGATGCTGTTGCCGGCCTGCATGACGCGCGACTCGACGCGGCGCGTGAGCAGGTTCACCTTGCTCAAGCCGCCGTCGCGACCGAACACGTAGGCGTAGAGGCCATCGCGCGAGAACACGACCGAGGCATGCGACAGATCGCCCAGCCCCGGGATCTCGCCCAGCACAGCCTTCGAGGTGGTGTTGACCACCGCCACGGTGCCCTTGGCCCGCTCGATGACCACGCCCAGGTCGCCGGTGCCGACTGGCGCTACCGCTGCGCAGCCGCACAGGGCCAGCGCAAGAACTGCGCTCAGGCGCCGCGCCATGCGGGCAGCGCACTCCATCCGGCGCGCCCGCTCATGGCAGCGCTCCGTCTGCGTCGAATCCATTTTTTCCCCACTTTCACGACTTCGGTCACGCCCCCAAACCGCGAAACGCAAGCAGCTTGCTCAGTCGCCAGCACATGCCGGCACCCGCCAAGCGCCCCCCGTTTCACTCCTTCGGAAAGCCCGCCTGCAACCGCTCGGCGATCCAGCGCGCGTCGGTCGCGCTCAGCATGGACTGCCAGCCCGGCATGGGCGTGCCTGGTCGGCCGTGGAAGATGGTGGCTTGCAGACTCTCGACCGGCTTGCCCGCGAGGGCTTCTCGCGTGAGCGCCGGCCCGAGCCCGCCAGTGAGCTGCATGCCGTGACACGAGCCGCAGTCTTGCCGCACCATGCGTACCAGCTCACGCTGGCGCTCGGGCGTCGGAGGCTCCGATTGAGCCGACTGCGCCGCCATGCTCGGCAGCATCGTCACCACCACACCTCCACATGTGACCAACCCGGCCAGCTTGCGAAGGATCCGCAAGAGCCCGTGCCGCTGCGTCGGCCAACGCTTTGGCGACCCGCTTGCGCGGGTGGGGGACGGGTCTTGCGGAAACTGCACGAATCAACCCGTCGGTCTTACGACTTCAGGATCGACTCGATCACGGCCTTGAGATCAGCGTCGCTGATCTTCTCGGCGTTGTGCGGCGGCATGGGGATCGGGCCCCACACGCCCGAGCCGCCCTTGCGAACCTTGTCGGTCAGCTTGGCAACGGCGTCGCCCTGGCCCTTGTACTTCGCTGCCACGCCCTTGAAGGCGGGGCCCACGACCTTCTTGTCCTTCGCGTGGCAAGCCACGCAACCGGCCTTGGTCATGGCCTCGTCCACCGTCGCGGCCTGGGCAGCCCAGCCAGCGGCCATCAGGGCACACAGCAATGCAATGCGTTTCATATACGGCTCCGATCAGTAGATGTCGTGTTGGGTGTTGTGGACGTTGAAGTGGCCCGTGGGGGTAACCAGACGCGGATCCTTGATCACGGTCTTGAGCTTCAGGGTCTTGTCGTCGACCACCACGATGGCGGACTGCTTGTCCTTCGCCGACCACACCGAGAACCACACCTCGTCACCCGCCTTGTTGTACTCGGGCTGCACCACGCGCATGGCGCCACCGTCGTTCATGCCAGCCCATTGAGCGATCGGCAGAACGCTGTAGCCCTTGGCCAGATTCTTGATGTCGTACACAGCAACAGTGCGCGACACGTTCGGATCCGGATTGAGCGGGTTGTCGACGTACAAGTGCTGCGACTTCGGATGGCTCTTGATGAAGAGCGAACCACCGCCCTGGCTCTTGATGGTCTCAACGACCTTCCAGGCGTACTGCTTGTGGCCCTTGGGGTCGGTGCCGATCAGCGAAATGCCGTCATCGCCCAGGTCACCCGTCGACCACACCGGACCGAACTTCGGGTGAACGAAGTTCGCACCACGACCCGGGTGAGGGATCTTGCCCACATCGATCAGCGCTGCCAGCTTGCCTTCCTTCAGATCGATCGCGGCGATCTTGTTGCTCTGGTTGGCCGCCACCATGAAGTAGCGCTGCGTCGAGTCGAGGCCGCCATCGTGCAGGAAGCGAGCCGTGCCGATTTCGGTGGTCTTGAGCGCGTTGATGTCGGAGTAGTCCACCAGCAGGGTCTTGCCGGTTTCCTTCACGTTCACCACGAACTCAGGCTTGAAGTGCGAAGCCACGATCGAGGCCACGCGGGGCTCGGGGTGGTATTCCTGCTTGTCGACCGTCATGCCGCGGGTGCCCACGATCTTGAGCGGCTCCAGGGTGTCGCCGTTCATGATGGTGTACTGAGGCGGCCAGTAGCTGCCGGCGATCGCCAGCTTGTCCTCGAAGCCCTTGTACTTCGAGGTTTCGACCGAGCGGGCTTCCAGACCCACGCGGATCTCGGCCACGTTGTCGGGCTTTTCCATCCACAGGTCGATCATGTTGATCTTGGCATCGCGGCCGATCACGAACAGATAGCGACCCGAAGCCGACATGCGCGAGATGTGCACCGCGTAACCGGTCTTGACGACGTTGATGATCTTCTTGGTATCGCCATCGATCAGCGCCACTTCGCCGGCATCACGCAGCGTGGTCGAGAAGATGTTGGCGATGTTGTAGTTGTTCATCTTCTTCGTCGGCCGCTTTTCGGGCGGGACGATGACCTTCCAGGTCGACTTCATCTGATCCAGACCCCACTCCGGCGGTTGCGGCGGGTCTTGCTGGATGTAGCGGGCCATGATGTCAACGGTCTTCTCGTCGAGCTCGCCCGAGGTCAGCCAGTTCGGCATGCCGGCCGGCGAGCCGTAAGAGATGAATACCTTGAGGTAATCGGTACCCTTGCTCAGCGTGATGTCGGGCGTCAGCGGCTTGCCGGTGGCACCCTTGCGCAGCACGCCGTGGCAGCCGGCGCAGCGCTCGAAATAGGTCTTGCGGCCCAAGTCGAACTCGGCCTGCGTCATCGCGGGCGCCTTGGGGTTCGTGCTCTGATACATCGGCTCGCTGCCCAGCGGCGAACCACCAGCCTGGTAGTTCACCTCCGGCTGCGTCACGCTCTTGTCCGCAGCGTGTGCCAAGCCACCCAGGGTGGCAAATGCGGCCAGCGCGAGGGTCGTGGCGCGCCGAACTGCTGATCTCTTCATGCGGGTTCTCCTTGTTCGTCCCGGCAGCCCATCCCTGCTTCGATGCAGGCATCGCTCGGAGGTGGCTGCCATCCCTCTTGGCGTAGCGGATGCTGCGCGCGCATATCTGACGATTCCTTGACAATGTTCAAGACTGGAAACAAATCGACTCATGCGACTGACCCACATCAAACCAATTGCCAGAGAAAACCCCATGAGCTCAAACACCCATTGCGTTATCGCCACAGTCATATCTCGTAGCCGCGACCAGGAAGCAGGTAAGCTGCGAGCCGCGCCGCTAGCCGCGTCCGCCCCAGGGGGCTCGCGCGTGTCTTGACCCAATCCCGCCTCAATCCGACCGCACCGTGCCCGTACGCATCCTCGTTGTTGATGACCACACCCTGTTTCGTCGCGGCTTGATCGCACTGTTGTCGCGCGAGTCGCATTTGTCGGTCGTGGCCGAGGCGGCGGACGCCGGCGAGGCGATCCGCCAAGCGCAAGCGGCGCAACCCGACGTGATCCTGCTCGACAACCACCTGCCCGGCGTGCATGGCATCGATGCTCTCCCCCAGCTGCGCGAGGCTGCGCCCCAGGCGCGAATCGTGATGCTGACGGTCAGCGAGGACGCCAACGATCTCGCGCAGGCCTTGGCGCGGGGTGCGGCGGGCTACCTGCTCAAGACCATCGAAGGCGACGCGTTGTCGCAGGCCATCAGCCGGGTGCTGGCGGGCGAATCGGTGGTATCTCCCGAGATGACCGGCAAGTTGATCGCGGCGTATCGCTCGGCCCTGTCTCAACCCGGCACGCCGGCCGCGCCACACCCAGCCGAGCCCGAAGCGGCTGATCCCGAGCCAACGGCCGAAACGCCGTCCGCGCTCGACGCGCTGTCGCCGCGCGAACTCGACATCCTGCGTGAAATCGCCCGAGGCTCCAGCAACAAGGAAATCGCCCGCACGCTGGGCATCGCGGAAACCACGGTGAAGATCCACGTGCAGCACATTCTGCGCAAGCTCGGGCTGACGTCCCGCGTGCAAGCCGCCGTGATGGCTGCCGCCCAGCTACCCAGCAGCCCGGGCGCAAACCCGTATTGATGCAGCACAAGACTGACCGCATTCGCTGCGCCAGTAGTTCCTTGGAACGATAGCCAACCACCCGGGCGGCCAGCGGCATTGTCCTTTTGGATTCACACCCCTCGCCGGGCGAAGGATATTCGCCATCAGGGTGAATACCGACACTGCAAGGCATGGGAAAGGAGTTCACCATGTCTTCCGCCAGTGCTTCCGCAACCAAGTCTCCCAAGGCGCTGTCTGTGCTGATCGTCAGCACGCTCGCCTTTACCGTCTGTTTCATGGTCTGGATGATGTTCGGCGTCATCGGCATCCCGATCAAGAAGGCTCTCAACCTCAGCGCCACGCAATTCGGTCTGCTGACCGCCATGCCGGTGCTCACCGGTTCGCTGGTGCGCGTGCCGCTGGGCATCTGGACCGACCGTTTCGGCGGTCGCGTCGTACTTTTCACCATCTTGCTGCTGTGCGTGCCGCCCATCTACCTGATGAGCTACGCCACCGAGTACTGGCACTTCCTGGTGCTGGGGCTGTTCGTCGGTCTGGCGGGCGGCGTGTTCTCGGTGGGCACGCCCTACGTGGCGCGCTGGTTCCCGAAGAACAAGCAGGGCTTCGCGATGGGCGTGTTCGGCGCAGGCAACTCGGGCGCGGCGGTCAACAAGTTCGTGGCCCCGGCCATCGTGGTGGCCGCAGGCTGGACAATGGTGCCCAAGGTCTACGCCGCCATCATGCTGGGCACGGCCATCATCTTCTGGCTGGGCAGCGCCCACGATCCGGCGCACGTCGTGCCGGCCAGCAAGGGCGGCTTCATGGCCCAGATGCAGGCCCTGAAGGATCCGCGCGTGCTCAAGTACTGCCAGTACTACTCGATCGTCTTTGGCGGTTACGTGGGCTTGGCGCTGTGGATGGTGCAGTACTACGTGGGTGAGTACGGCCTCGACATCCGCGTGGCTGCCCTGCTGGCCGCGTGCTTCTCGCTGCCGGGCGGCGTGCTGCGCGCCATCGGCGGCTGGCTGTCCGACAAGCATGGCGCCCACACCGTCACCTGGTGGGTGCTGTGGGTGTGCTGGATCTGCACCTTCGTGCTGAGCTACCCGCAAACCGACTTCACCATCCTGACCACCAAGGGCGCGCAGACCTTCCACATCGGCCTCAACGTGTACACCTTCACGGCCGTGATGGGTCTGCTCGGCGTGGCCATGGCCTTCGGCAAGGCCAGCGTGTTCAAGTACATCAGCAACGACTACCCGCAGAACATCGGCACCATCTCGGGCATCGTCGGCCTGGCCGGCGGCATGGGCGGTTTTCTGCTGCCGATCATGTTCGGCTACCTGCTCGACCTCACCGGCATCCGCTCCAGCGCCTTCATGCTGCTCTACGGCGTGGTGTGGGTCTCGCTGATCTGGATGTACTGGACCGAAGTCCGCAAGACCGAAGTCATCGGCGAAAACGCCCCGCTCGCGCCCTTCAGCCGCGCGTTCAAGAACTGACCCCCCTCACCGAAAACGAGGATCACCATCATGAACAACAGCATCTCTGCGCCAACCCCGGCTCGCCCCGGTTCGACGCTGCACATCTGGACGCCTGAAGACAAAACCTTCTGGGAAGCCGAAGGCCAGGCCATCGCCAAGCTCAACTTGTGGATCTCGGTGCCATCGCTGTTTCTGGCGTTCGCCGTGTGGCAGCTCTGGAGCGTGGCCGCCGTCAACCTGCCGCAGCTGGGCTTCAAGTATTCGACCAACCAGCTGTTCTGGCTGGCGGCCGCACCGGCGCTCTCGGGCGCCACGCTGCGCATCTTCTACTCGTTCATGGTGCCCATCGTGGGTGGCCGCCGCTGGACGGCCATCTCGACCGCCTCGTTGCTGATCCCGGCACTGGGCATCGGCTACGCCATCCAGGATCCGACCACGCCCTACCCGACGATGCTCATCCTGGCGCTGCTGTGCGGCCTGGGTGGCGGCAATTTCTCGTCGTCGATGGCCAACATCAGCTTTTTCTTCCCGCAGGAGCGCAAAGGCTCGGCGCTGGGCGTCAACGCGGGCCTGGGCAACCTGGGTGTGTCGGTGGTGCAGTTCCTCAGCCCCGTGATCATCTCGGTGGGCGTGTTTGGCGTGTTCGGCGGTGAGCCTCAGCACATCGTCAACAAGGCCGGCGAGCATGTGAGCATCTGGGCCCAAAACGCCGCGTTCGTCTGGGTGCCCTGGATCGTGCTGACGACCGTCATCGCCTGGTTCTTCATGAACGACATCGCCGACGCCAAGGCTTCGTTTGCCGCGCAGGCGGCGATCTTCCGCAACAAGCACAACTGGCTGATGTGCCTGCTCTACCTCGGCACCTTCGGTTCGTTCATCGGTTATGCTGCCGGCTTTCCGTTGCTGATCAAGTCGCAATTCAAGGACGTCAACCCCGTGGCCTACGCCTGGATCGGCCCGCTGGTCGGTGCACTGATTCGCCCGGTGGGCGGCTGGCTCGCCGACAGGCTCGGTGGAGCGCGCGTGACGTTCTGGAACTTCATCGTGATGGCGGTAGCCGTATTCGGCGTGCTGTACTTCCTGCCCAAGACCAGCGGCAGCGCCTTCGCCCTGCCGTTCGGGCCCGAAGCCGGCAGTTTCACGGGCTTTTTCCTGATGTTCGTGGTGCTCTTCCTGACCACCGGCATTGGCAACGGCTCGACTTTCCGCATGATTCCCGTGATCTTCATGAACCTCAAGACCGCCAAGGTGCAACGCAACGATCAGGTCGCCATGGCCGGTGCGGTGAAAGAAGCCAACACCGAGGCCGCCGCCGTGCTGGGTTTCACCGGCGCGTTCGCGGCCTACGGTGGGTTCTTCATCCCCAAGAGCTACGGCTCGGCCATCGCCGCCACGGGTGGCCCTGAGATTGCGCTGATGTGCTTCATTGCCTTTTACGTTCTGTGCATCCTGACCACCTGGTGGTTCTATGCACGCAAACACGCCGAACAGCCTTGCTGATTCCGGCATAAACCGGAGACGACATCCATGACCGGAGTTCTCAAATGAGTCACTTTCTAGACCGCCTGACTTTCTTCGCGCAACCCAAGCAAGAGTTCGCGAACGGCCACGGCGTCACCACGGGCGAAGATCGCACCTGGGAAGACGCCTATCGCAACCGTTGGGCACACGACAAGATCGTGCGCTCCACGCACGGCGTGAACTGCACGGGCTCTTGCTCGTGGAAGATCTACGTCAAGGGCGGCATCGTGACCTGGGAAACCCAGCAGACCGACTACCCCCGCACCCGCGACGACCTGCCCAACCACGAGCCCCGTGGTTGCCAGCGCGGCGCCAGCTACAGCTGGTACCTCTACAGCGCGCAACGCGTGAAGCACCCGATGGTGCGCGGCGAACTGCTCAAGCACTGGCGCGCAGCCCGCGCCGTGGCCAAGAGCGCTGTCGATGCCTGGTCCAACCTGATGGACAACGCCGAGACTCGCAGCAGCTGGCAAAAGGAGCGCGGCCTGGGCGGCTTCGTTCGCGCCAGCTGGGATGAAGTCAACGAACTCATCGCCGCGGCCAACGTCCACACCATCAAGAAGCACGGCCCTGATCGCATCGTCGGCTTCTCGCCGATTCCGGCCATGTCGATGGTGTCCTATGCCGCAGGCAGCCGCTACCTGAGCCTCATCGGCGGCGTGCCGCTGTCGTTCTACGACTGGTACTGCGACCTGCCGCCGTCGAGCCCGCAAATCTGGGGCGAGCAGACCGACGTGGCCGAATCGGCCGACTGGTACAACTCGAACTTCATCATCGCGTGGGGCTCCAACGTTCCGCAGACCCGCACGCCCGACGCGCACTTCTTCACCGAAGCGCGCTACAAAGGCACCAAGACGGTCGCGGTGACGCCCGACTACTCCGAAGTCGCCAAGCTGTGCGATCTCTGGATGCACCCCAAGCAGGGCACAGACGCCGCCGTGGCCATGGCCATGGGTCACGTGATCCTCAAGGAGTTCTACTTCGACAAGCGCTCGGCCTATTTCGACGATTACGCCCGCCGCTACACCGACTTGCCCAACCTTGTCCTGCTCAAAGAGCAGGACACCGATTCGGGCAAGGCACTCGTGCCGAGTCGCTACGTGCGTGCTAGCGACTTCCACGGCAAGCTGGGCCAGGACAACAACCCCGAGTGGAAAGTGGTGGCCTACGACGAAAACGGCAAGGCCGTGCTGCCCAACGGTTCGATCGGCTTCCGCTGGGGCCCCGAAGGCCGCCTGGATCAAGGCAAGTGGAACCTCGAAGCCAAAGAGGCCCGCCACGACGGCGACGTGAAGCTCAAGCTGTCGGTGCTCGAAGGCAACCCCGGCAACACCGCCGTCAACGCGGTGGCCTTCCCGTATTTCGGTGGCGTCGAGAACCCGCACTTCACGGCCAACAAGCACGGCGACGTGCTGCTGCGCAAGGTGCCGATGCAACAGCTCAAGCTGACCATCGACGGTGTCGAGCAAGACGTGTGGGTGGCCACCGTGTTCGACCTGCAGGTGGCGCAATACGGCGTCGATCGCGGCTTTGGCGATGGAGCCAAGAACTACGACGAGAACACGCCCTACACCCCGGCCTGGCAAGAACAGATCACCGGCGTGCCTCGCGATCAGGTGATCAGCGTGGCCCGACAGTTCGCCGATAACGCCGACAAGACGCATGGCCGCTCGATGGTCATCATCGGCGCCGCCATGAACCACTGGTATCACTGCGACATGAACTACCGCGGCATCATCAACATGCTGATGATGTGCGGTTGCGTGGGCCAAAGTGGTGGCGGCTGGGCGCACTACGTGGGCCAGGAGAAGCTGCGTCCGCAAACCGGCTGGACGGTGCTGGCCTTCGCGCAAGACTGGCTGCGCCCCGCACGTCTGCAAAACGGCACCAGCTTCTTCTACGCGCACACCGACCAGTGGCGCTACGAAAAGCTCAGCGTGGGCGAAGTGCTCTCGCCGCTGGCCGACAAGGCCGAGTTCGGCGGCAGCATGATCGACTACAACGTGCGCGCCGAGCGCATGGGCTGGCTGCCCAGCGCGCCGCAACTCGAGACCAACCCGCTGCAAGTGGTGCGCGACGCGCAGTCCAAAGGCATGGATGCCAAGGACTACGTGGTGCAGTCGCTCAAGAACGGCTCGCTAAAGATGAGCTGCGAGGATCCCGACAACCCCGCCAACTGGCCGCGCAACATGCTCGTGTGGCGCTCCAACATCCTGGGCTCGTCGGGCAAGGGTCACGAGTACTTCCTCAAGCACCTGCTGGGCACCACGCACGGCCTGCTGGGCAAGGATCTGGGCCACGAAGAGGCCAAGCCGAAAGAGGTGAAGTGGCACGAGCACGCCCCCGAGGGCAAGCTTGATCTGCTGGTGACGCTCGACTTCCGCATGAGCACCACCTGCCTGTACTCCGACATCGTGCTGCCCACCGCCACGTGGTACGAGAAGAACGACCTCAACACGTCGGACATGCACCCCTTCATCCACCCGCTGTCGGCGGCCGTGGACCCGGCCTGGGAAGCACGCTCCGACTGGGATATCTACAAAGGCTTCGCCAAGAAGTTCTCCGAGGTCTGCGTCGGCCACCTCGGCGTCGAGAAAGAAGTGGTGCTCACGCCCATCATGCATGACACCGCCGCCGAGCTGGCGCAGCCCTTCGGCGTGCAAGACTGGAAGCGCGGCGAGATCGACCTGATCCCGGGAAAGACGGCGCCGCAGATCACCGTGGTCGAGCGCGACTACCCCAACACCTTCAAGCGCTTCACCGCGCTGGGCCCCTTGATGAGCAAGCTGGGCAACGGTGGCAAGGGCATCGGCTGGGACACCAAGGACGAAGTGCACGCCCTGGGCGAGCTCAACGGCCTGGTGCGCGACGCGGGCGCGAGCAAGGGCATGCCCAAGATCGAGTCCGACATCGACGCCACCGAAGTCATCCTGATGTTCGCGCCCGAGACCAACGGCCACGTCGCCGTGAAGGCCTGGGAAGCGCTGAGCAAGCAGACCGGCCGCGAGCACGCGCACCTGGCGTTGCACCGCGAAGACGAAAAGATCCGCTATCGCGATGTTCAAGCGCAACCGCGCAAGATCATCTCGTCGCCGACGTGGTCGGGTCTCGAGAGCGAGAAGGTCAGCTACAACGCCGGCTATACCAACGTGCACGAACTGATCCCATGGCGCACCCTCACGGGCCGTCAGCAGTTCTACATGGATCACCCCTGGATGGTCGCGTTCGGCGAAGGTTTTGCGTCGTATCGTCCGCCGGTCGATCTCAAGACCATCTCGGCCGTGCACAACCGCAAGCCCAATGGCCACAAGGAGATCGCGCTCAACTTCATCACGCCGCACCAGAAGTGGGGCATCCACTCGACCTACACCGACAACCTGTTGATGCTCACGCTCAACCGCGGCGGCCCGGTCATCTGGATCAGCGAAGAAGACGCCAAGACGGCAGGCATCGTCGACAACGACTGGGTCGAGCTGTTCAACGTCAACGGGGCGATCGCTGCTCGCGCCGTGGTGAGCCAGCGCGTCAACCAGGGCATGACGCTGATGTATCACGCGCAAGAGAAGATCATCAACACCCCGGGCGCCGAAACCACCGGCACGCGCGGCGGCATCCACAACTCGGTGACGCGCGTGGTGCTCAAGCCCACGCACATGATCGGTGGATACGCGCAGTTTGCCTACGGCTTCAACTACTACGGAACCATTGGCACCAACCGCGATGAATTCGTGCTGGTGCGCAAGATGAACAAGGTCGATTGGCTCGACGACGAACCCAACAACGAAGGAGCGCACGCATGAAGATTCGTGCCCAAATCGGCATGGTCCTGAACCTGGACAAGTGCATTGGTTGCCATACCTGCTCGGTGACCTGCAAGAACGTCTGGACCAGCCGCCCCGGCGTCGAGTACGCCTGGTTCAACAACGTTGAATCGAAGCCCGGTATTGGCTATCCCAAAGAGTGGGAAAACCAGGACAAATGGAACGGCGGATGGGTGCGCAAGCCCAGCGGCAAGATCGAGCCGCGCCAAGGCGGCAAGCTCAGCCTGTTGATGAAGATCTTCGCCAACCCGAACTTGCCCGAGATCGACGACTACTACGAGCCGTTCACCTTCGATTACGAGCACCTGCACAACGCGCCCAAGAGCAAGGCCGCGCCGGTGGCTCGTCCGCGCAGCCTGATCACGGGCCAGCGCATGGAGAAGATCGAGTGGGGCCCGAACTGGGAAGAAATCCTCGGCGGCGAATTCAGCAAGCGCAGCAAGGACAAGAACTTCGACGAGATCCAGAAGGACATCTACGGCCAGTTCGAGAACACCTTCATGATGTACCTGCCGCGTCTGTGCGAGCACTGCCTCAACCCTGCGTGCGTGGCATCGTGTCCCTCGGGCTCGATCTACAAGCGCGAGGAAGACGGCATCGTGCTGATCGACCAGGACAAGTGCCGCGGCTGGCGCATGTGCATCTCGGGCTGCCCTTACAAGAAGATCTACTACAACTGGCAATCGGGCAAGGCCGAGAAGTGCATCTTCTGCTACCCGCGTATCGAGGCCGGCATGCCCACGGTGTGCTCCGAGACCTGCGTGGGCCGCATCCGCTACCTCGGCGTGCTGCTCTATGACGCCGATCGCATTCAAGAAGCTGCAAGCGTCGAGCGCGACCGCGATCTGTATCAGGCACAACTCGATATCTTCCTGGACCCGAACGATCCGAAGGTGATCGAGCAGGCCCGCAAGGACGGCATCCCCGAAGCCTGGCTCGAGTCGGCCCGCAAGAGCCCGGTCTACAAGATGGCTGTCGACTGGAAGGTCGCGCTGCCGCTGCACCCCGAGTACCGCACGCTGCCGATGGTCTGGTACATCCCGCCTCTGTCGCCCATTCAATCGGCAGCCAATGCCGGCCAGATCGGCATCAACGGCGAGATCCCCGACGTCAACCAGCTGCGCATCCCGGTGAAATACCTGGCCAACCTGCTGACCGCCGGCGACACCCAGCCCGTGACGCGCGCGCTTGAGCGCATGCTGGCCATGCGCGCCTTCATGCGCGGCAAGCATGTCGATGGCGCCGAGAACAAGCGCGCCATCGATCAGGTGGGTCTCAACCCCGACACCGTCGAAGACATGTATCGCGTGATGGCCATCGCCAACTACGAAGATCGTTTCGTGGTGCCCTCGGCTCACCGCGAATATGCCGAAAACGCATTCGATGTGCGCGGCGGATGCGGCTTCTCGTTCGGCAATGGATGCTCGGAAGGCCAGACCGACACCAGTCTGTTCGGCAGCAAGAAGCGTCGCACGATTCCGATCAAGGCGAAAGCATGAGCACCAAGCAGACACCGACCTACAGCTTGCGCGCCCTGGCTCACATCGTGGGCTACCCCAGCGCCGAGTTGCGTGCGGCCCTGCCCGATCTGCGCGAGGCGCTTCGCGCCGAGCAGGCCCTGCCCGCCTCTCGCCAGCAAGGCTTGGAGACGCTGATCGAGTCGCTCGCGCAACGTGACGCGCTGACCGTCGAGGCCGAGTACGTGGAGCTGTTTGACCGGGGTCGCGCCACGTCGCTGCACCTGTTCGAACACGTTCACGGCGACTCGCGCGACCGCGGCCCGGCCATGATCGACCTGCTCAAGACCTACGAGCAAGGCGGCCTCTATCTCGACCCTGCCCAGGTCAACGGCGAGCTGCCTGACTATCTGCCCATCGTGCTCGAGTTCATCTCGACGCTGCCGCATGAGCAGATGGTGGGCTTTGTCGGCGAGATCGCGCACATCCTGAACGCGCTCTACGCGGCCCTGCTCAAGCGACGCAGCTGGTACGCCCACGTGCCCGCTGCCGTGCTTGAACTCGGCGAGCAAGCCATCACCCTGGTTGACGTCCCCGAGGAAGAAGCGCTCGACGCCACTTGGCTGGAGCCCGACGCCTTTGGCGGCTGCACCAGCAAGGGTCAGCAGAGCCCCGACCAGCCACAACCCATCCAGATCGTCCGGCGCAACACCAACGCTGCCGGCCAACATCGAGGAGCATCGGCATGAGCCTCACGCATCAATTCATCTTTGGCATCTACCCCTACATCTGTGGCGCGCTGTTCCTGTTCGGCAGCCTGGCCCGTTTCGATCGCGATCAGTACACCTGGCGCAGCGAATCGAGCCAACTGCTGGCCACCGGCACCCTGCGCGTCGGTTCCAACTTCTTTCACCTGGGCATCATCGGCCTGTTCTTCGGCCACTTCTTCGGCATGCTCACGCCACCCGAGATCATCCACTCGCTGGGCGTGACTACCTCGCAAAAGCAACTGCTCGCCATGGTCGCCGGCGGCACGATGGGCACGATCGGCCTGATCGGGCTGCTGCTGCTGATCCAGCGCCGCCTCGGCAACGAACGCGTGCGCGCCACGTCCAAGCCGCGCGATTTCCTCGTGCTGTTCTGGATCCTGGCCACGCTGCTGCTGGGTTTGTCGACGCTGCCCGTTTCGGCCCAGCATCGCGATGGTGAAGAGATGCTCCATCTCATGTCATGGGCCCAGCATCTGATGACGTTCCGTGGCGATGCCCCGGCCTTCATCACCGAGGTGTCCCCCGTCTTCAAGGTGCACATGTTCATGGGCATGACGCTGTTCGCGATCTTCCCGTTCACCCGTCTGGTGCACGTGTGGAGCGGTTTCGCCGCTGCGGGCTACGTGATTCGTCCGTGGCAAGTGGTGCGCAGCCGCAAGATCGGTCTGCCGGAGTAATCAGCCATGCACAACGTCGCCCCGCCGACAGGCCTGCCTTTTGTTTTGAGCGTCGGCGACGTGGTGCTGGCCGAAGATGCCTCGGCGCTGACCGATGCCGAGCGTCGTCAACGCGCCAGCATCGAGTTGCTGCGACAGCAGGCCATTCAAGATGGCTTGCTGGATGCGTCTGACGACGCGCCGCAAGATGGCGTGTTCAGCGAAGCAGCGCTCGACGCCATCGACCAGTGGCTCGATGCCAACCTTTCGGTTCCCGAGCCCGATGAGTCCAGTTGCCGCCGGCATCACGCCGCCCATGCCGCGCAGTTCGCCGTGGGTGAACGCGTGCAGGCGCGGCACATTCTCTTTGCCGTCACCGAAGGCGTCGATGTAACGGCGCTGCGCAAGCACGCCGAGCAGGTGCTGCTCGACGTGCGCGCCCAGCCCGAGCAGTTTGTGGCCGCCGCGCAAAAGTGGTCGAACTGCCCCAGCAGCCAGCAAGGCGGCGATCTGGGCTGGCTTGAAGCACACGAGTGCGTGCCCGAGTTTTCTCGCGAGCTGTTCGGGCAGACCGATGACCAGGCCAATGTGGGCGTGTTGCCGCGCCTGGTGCACAGCCGCTTCGGCCTGCATGTGGTCGAAGTGCTGGCGCGCGAGCCGGGTCAGCAACAGCCTTTCGATGTGGTGCGCGATGCAGTCGCGCAATCGCTGCGCCAGCAGGCGTGGGTCACGGCGCTGCGTCAAGCCCTGCGCATGCTGGCTGGGCGCACATCGGTTGAGGGCGTGGATCTCGACGCGGCTGAATCCCCGCTGCTGCAATAAACCCGGCATCGGCAGGAGCCGCGCCACCGAGCATCGAGCGTTATGGATGACCTGCTGCAACGGTTGAGGCGCTTTCAGAGCGACTACTTTCCGTCGATGCGCGAGCAGTTCAAGCAGCTCGTCGACGACGGACAGCATCCCACCACGCTTTTCATTGGCTGCTCGGATTCGCGCCTGGTGCCCTACATGCTCACGGGGTCGGGGCCGGGCGAGCTGTTCGTGGTGCGCAACGTGGGTGCGCTCGTGCCGCCGTTTGATGGCTCGCGCGGGCATCACGGCACCACGGCGGCCATCGAATATGCCGTGCTCAACCTGCACGTCACCAACATCATCGTGTGCGGGCACAGCCACTGCGGCGCCATGCGCGCGCTGTACGACGAGATCCCCGCCGAGGCGGTCAACCTGGGGCCGTGGCTCGATCTGGCACGCGAGGCCGCCTTGCCGGTGCGGGTCAGCGAAGAGGCGCTGCGCCGCACCGAGCAGCGTTCGGTGGTGCTGCAGCTCGAGCGACTGATGGCGTATCCGATGGTGCGTCAGCGCGTCGAGAGCGGCAAGATCTTCTTGCACGGTTGGCACTACGTGATCGAAAACGGCGTGGTCGAGGTGTTCGACGTGCATTCGGGGCGGTTCATTCCGGCCTCCGAATCGAGCCACAGCGGCACCGGGCCTTATGTGCCGCACATCCCAGGGCCAGGCGAACCAGACAGCCCGATCTTCAACGAACTGGACGACAGCTACGCGCGGCATCTGCGGCGTTAGCAGCTCCCCC